>LGFB01000212.1 GCA_001508835.1 bacterium 42_11 | reverse complement strand
ATGCACTCCATAGATTATATTCTCCATCTTATACATAGTCTCCTCTTCACGCACTTTCTTGACAAAGCTTTTTGTCTTCTCCCAAAACCCTTCTTAAAAACCGCCCCGTATACGAGTTATCATTCATAGAAACCTCCTCAGGCGTTCCACAAGCCACTATATATCCGCCTTCCTCTCCACCCTCCGGACCAAGATCTATTACATAATCTGCTACCTTTATAACCTCAAGGTTATGCTCTATCACAAGAACTGTATTTCCTCCTTCTACAAGTCTTTGAAGAACTTTGATAAGCCTCTCCACATCAGCAAAATGCAATCCCGTCGTAGGTTCATCAAGAATGTAGAGGGTTTTCCCCGTAGGTCTTTTGGAGAGCTCAGATGCAAGCTTCACCCTTTGCGCTTCTCCCCCAGAAAGAGTGGTAGCAGATTGACCCAATTTTATGTATCCTAATCCTACATCGCTTAAAAGCCTCAGCTTTCTGACTATAGGAGGAATATTGGCGAAAAACTCTAAAGCCTCATCTACACTCATTTCTAAAACATCGCTTATACTTTTTCCTTTATACTTCACTTCAAGTGTTTCCCTGTTGTACCTCTTTCCTTTGCAAGAGTCACAAACCACATAAACATCTGGTAAAAACTGCATTTCTACCTTTATAGTGCCCTGCCCCTGACATGCTTCACATCTTCCACCACGCACATTAAAGCTAAATCTTCCAGGGCGGTATCCCCTTATCTTAGATTCTGGTAAAGATGCAAAAAATTCTCTTATGGGAGTAAACGCACCCGTGTAGGTAACTGGATTAGAACGAGGCGTTCTCCCAATAGGACTTTGGTCGATAAGGATAACCTTATCTATATTCTCCAAGCCTTCTATAGAGTCATGTTCGCCTGGCATTTCGGGGGACCGATAAAGTGCCTTGGCTAATCCCTTGTACAAGATATCATGAACAAGGGTGCTTTTCCCAGCTCCAGACACACCAGTGACACATACCAACAAGCCTAAAGGGATAACAACATCGATATTCTTCAAATTATTTTGCCGAGCTCCTCTTATCACCAGCTTGCGTTTTCCCGGTCTTCGACGATAAGGCGGAATCGGTATTCTCTTCCTCCCAGAAAGATAAGCTCCCGTGAGAGATTTTTCATCCTTCAAGAGGCCTTCAAAAGAACCCTGATATACTACTTCCCCTCCCTTTAATCCAGCGCCCGGACCCAGCTCTATAATATGGTCAGCTCTCCTTATGGTAAGCTCGTCGTGCTCAACTACGATAAGCGTATTTCCTATGTCTCTAAGCCTCTCCAACATGTTAAGGAGTCGCTCCGTATCTCGAGGGTGAAGGCCAACCGTTGGCTCATCAAGCACATAAAGAACGCCCGTAAGACCTGACCCTATCTGGGTAGCTAATCTTATTCGCTGAGCTTCTCCTCCGGAAAGGGTATATCCTGGCCTTGATAGCGTCAGGTAATCCACTCCAACATTTATGAGGAATTCAAGTCTTGAAACTATCTCTTTTATAGGAAGGCGGGCTATAACCTCTTCCTTTTCACTTAACTTAAGATTTTCAAAAAATGACTTTAACTCCCTTATAGGCATACAGCTTAACTCGTATATATTCCTACCACCAATCTTAACAGCCAGAGCTTCCTTCTTTAAGCGAGCTCCCTTACACTCCGGACAAGAATTAAATCTCATGAATTTCTCAAGTTCCTCTTTAACAGTTTCTGAATCGGTTTCTCTGTATTTCCTCTCAAGTTGTGGAATCACTCCTTCAAAATATCCTTCATACTCATAAACCCCACTCGAAGAGTAAAAGTTAAAAGACAAAATATCATCAGCTCCATAGAGAATGATTTCTTTAACCTTATCAGGAAGATCCTTAAACGGAACATCCAAAGAAAAGCCATATTTTCTCGCAACAACTTCCAAGCGTTGAAGATAAAACTCTTCATATCTACTATCCCGCCAAGGTCTTATAGCTCCCTGACGAATAGAAAGCTCTTCATCTACCACAAGGTCCGGCGAGAACTCAATTTTAACTCCTAAGCCATCACACGCAGGACAGGCACCATAAGGACTGTTAAACGAAAACAATCGAGGTTCTATCTCAGGAAGACTGATATCACAATAAGGGCATGCAAACCTTTCAGAAAACAGAAGTTCTTCCCCATCCTGAGTTAAAATCAAGACAAGTCCTTTAGATAATCGCAGAGCCTGTTCAACAGAATCATAAACTCTACTTCTGTTTTCCTCACTAACAACCAGTCTGTCTATTACCACGTCTATATCGTGTTTTTTAGATTTATCCAAGGAAATTTCCTCTTCAAGCCAAAGTATAGCTCCATCAACTCTAACCCTTAAAAAGCCATCCCTCTGAAGCTCTATAAAGAGATTTTTAAACTCACCTTTCCTACCCCTTACTAATGGGGAAAGAATTTGTATCTTGGTTCCTTGTGGTATGGACAAGATCCTTTCGACAATTTGATCCACAGTCTGTCTTTCTATTTTCC
>LGFB01000211.1 GCA_001508835.1 bacterium 42_11 | reverse complement strand
CTTCAGTGGTGTGTAAAAACCCCTGTTTCTCCCATACGTCATAAGGTACATGATCACGCTTTACCCTTTGATCCAGATTATCTTCCGGAATCCAGAAATAGGGAAGGATGATATATTTATCTCCCTCATACTCAGGCGGGAAGATAAGAACAAATGCTGTAATGTCAGTGGTAGAAGATAAGTCCAAACCACCATAGCATGCACGCCCTACAAGGCTTTCTGGGTTTATAGTAAATGCACATTTATCCCACTTTTCCATAGGCATCCAGCGTACCGACTGTTTAACCCATTGATTTAAACGGAGTTGTCTAAACAGGTTCTCTTCTGCTGGATTTTGCTTTGCACTTTCACAAGCAATATGAATCTTTTCTATGTCAACGGTAATGCCCATTGAGGGGTTGGCTTTCGCCCACACCTTTGGATCGGTCCAGTCATCATTCTCATCAGCACCATAAATAACTGGATAAAATGTAGGGTCAACCTTTCGCCCTTCAAGGATGTCTTTAGCCTTTTGATGCACCTCGTAACAAATGGAGTGTGTATCATTTCCGGCAGTCGTAATTAAGAAATACAGTGGCTGCTTTCTTGCATCACCAGAGCCATGAGTCATGACATCGTAAAGCTGTCTATTTGGCTGAGCATGAAGTTCGTCAAATACCACACCATGCACATTTAGTCCATGCTTGGTATATGCCTCTGCAGATAAAACTTGATAGAAACTACCTAGAGGTTTATAAACAAGTCGTTTTTGCGATAGTACCGGTTTAATTCTTGCTTTCAGAGCTGGACATTGTTCTACCATATCCACTGCTACATCAAAAACAATGGAAGCTTGCTGTCTGTCAGATGCACATCCATATACTTCACCACCATGCTCAAAATCGCCACAAGTAAGCAGTAAGGCAACCGCTGCTGCAAGTTCAGATTTTCCTTGCTTTTTAGCGATTTCGATATATGCAGTATTAAATTGACGGTAGCCATTGGGCTTTAAAATTCCAAAAACATCGCGGATAATCTGTTCCTGCCAGTCTATCAATTCAAATGGCTGCCCATACCATTCTCCCTTGGTATGCTTTAAGCAATTAATAAAAGACACCGCATTATCTGCAGCGTCCTTATCATATACCGAACCATCCGCCTTAAAGATGGTCGGCTTATATTTTTTTAGTTTACGTATAGCCGCCACCTCCTTATGGATACGAAAAAAGGAACCCCCTAAGAGTTCCTTAATATTTTATATAGTTGATTAGGCTATTTTATTTTGTTTTGTCTTCCCCTGTCAGAATAAAATGGACATATGCTTCTTTATCCTTTTCAAGGTAATCTACTAGCTTACTATAGCCTTCTCTTAAAGCAATGCTAGTCACAATCGGGATATCAAACATATTTGTTTCACCTGAATCTCGAATGGCAAGTATTTGTTTTTTTATGGTTTGGTACATTCATTATCCTCCTCAAAAGAATCCGCTACCGCTTTACGCAGAATCTCCACATCAAAACCTGCACTTTTATAGCCGTCTAGAATGGTGCTGTAATAATAACAGCTTGGCTGGCCTAATGGCCTTCCTTCATTCATGATGTAGACCATAGCCTGAACAGTTTTACCATTCAATCTCACTTTAATGGTTTCTTTACGATATAAAAATGGCCATCCTTCATAGCGGTCAAGAGCCGCTTCATCTGCCGGTGTGATATCCCAGACTAACACTGGAACACTTTCGCCTTTGAAAGGCTCTATGGTTGCCACTGCTCCCGCGTGTGATCCTCTAAAAAGCAGCCGATAACCTTTTATTATACTTGCCCCAACTACCTTGGCTGTGGGGCATCTGTTTGCCATTTGCTCCAGATTAAGATTAGAACCATAGGCAAGATATAGTTTGTTACTCATTGCTTTCCTCCTTCCTAGTTTAGGGCCTTAGGGCAGCTCAAGCCGCCCGAAACCGCCAAGCTGCATAACCTGAAAGCGCTGCTGTTAAATGCTCTCTGCAGTTTTTGAACTCTTCTCCTATAAAACCAATACGGTTTAGGTAGGTTCTCATGGCAAACTTTTCATTTTCTACTTGAGGCTTCTTCGCAGAGGCAAATTTTTGTGTTAAAGCTTGGTTGTTTAAAGCTAAGGCAAGAACAATATAGCTTCTTACCTTGCCTGCGTGCAGCTCGCTGTTAAAGCCTCTTAGCTCAACCGTATGATTCCCAGTAAAAAAGCTATGTAGATTAAGGAAATGGTATCTACTATTGTGATAATGTGTACCCCTGCTTTCGCTGTAGCCTTCATACCAAATGTCCTCAATCTGTCTCATGGTTGTTGGCTTTTTGTGGTTCATCTTCTCAACTAAAATGCTATCCATCTTCTTGCAGTAGCGCATTCGCTCTGGCGCAATCTGTAGTGCTTTATAAAAAAGATCGTTTTTACTTGCAATAATATTTACAAAGTTTCGGATGCTTCTTGGTGTATGATTGGAGCCATCTAAATGAATGTGAATTCCACAAGAAGTGTTTGTAAAGGCTCCA
>LGFB01000210.1 GCA_001508835.1 bacterium 42_11 | reverse complement strand
CTCCTTCCAGAATAACAAAAGCGATAGCATATTCGCCGTCATGGGAGAGTGAAATGAA
Source organism: bacterium 42_11 (assembly GCA_001508835.1). Lineage (GTDB taxonomy): Bacteria > Synergistota > GBS-1 > GBS-1 > GBS-1 > 42-11. Next base: position 2,455 of record LGFB01000210.1, on the reverse strand, counting down.
GGCTTTTCTTAAACCGCGCTCCTCAAGTAGCTTCCTCGCTTGTCCACTCAAGATTATATAGGGTTCACCGTTTTCCTTTCTTAAGATCTCTATTTCCTTCCACTTAAAAACTCTTCCCACTGCTTTGATAAAGGCTTCTTTTCCGGCGAAATTGGCAGCCACCCTTTCTACTCTTCTACGAGAGAAAAGAGCCTGCTCTCTTTCCGTAAAAAGCCTATCTAATATTTTTCCATTCAGTTTTTCAAATCGGCTTATCCTTACTATATCAACTCCTATTCCAAGAATCAGTTAAAGCTTCACCTCTATATGTAGCTCTTTAAGCTGTTTAGCCGTAACGGGCGATGGAGCTCCCGTCATTAAGCAGACGGCCTTCTGAGTCTTAGGGAAGGCTATGACATCCCTTATACTATCCTCACCAGCTAAAAGCATCACAAGTCTATCGAAGCCAAAAGCAATCCCTCCGTGAGGTGGTGCTCCATAGGAAAGAGCTTCCAAAAGAAAACCGAACTTTTCTTTGGCTTCTTCCTCTCCTATATTCAATAGCTTAAACACTTTAGACTGTAACTCCGAGCTGTGAATCCTTATACTTCCCCCACCAAGCTCGATACCGTTTAATACCATATCATACGCCCTCGCCCTCACCTTGAGGGGGTCGGTATCGAGAAGAGGAATATCTTCCTCTTTGGGAGAAGTAAAGGGATGGTGAACGGCCTCGTATCTATTCTCTTCCTCATTCCACTGAAGGAGTGGAAAATCAACTATCCAAAGAAACTTATATCCTTGCAGGTTAATTCCGAGCCTTGCTGGAAGGCTGAGTCTCACCCTTCCCATATATTCTGCGAGAACCTCTTCGTTTTCGTCAGCGCCTACAAGAAGAATATCACCGTTTTCAATGGAAAGGAGTTCCCTTAATGCGTTTATCTCACCTTCACTTAAAAACTTGGCCAGTGGGGACTTAATCCCATCAGAAGTGAATGCAAACCATGCGAGACCCTTTGCTCCGAAGCTTCTTGCAACCTCCACTAATTCATCTAAGTCTTTCCGAGAAAGCTTTTGCCCCTGAGGAACTTTTATGGCTCTAATGCTTCCCCCCTTCTCTACAACATCTCTAAAAACCTTTATCTTGGTGTCTTTAAAAACATTAGTTATATCACTTATTTCCAAACCAAACCTGGTATCAGGCTTGTCTGAACCATATTTTAGCATGGCTTCTCTGTAAGACACTCTCGGAAACGGCCTATCTATATCCACATCCAAAAGCTCTTTAAACAATCCTGTTATCATTCTCTCGCTGATATCAAAGATGTCTTCCTCTGTGGGGAAACTCATCTCCATGTCTATCTGAGTAAATTCAGGCTGTCTATCCGCCCTTAAATCCTCATCTCTGAAACACCTTACAATTTGGAAATATCGGTCAAAACCAGATATCATAAAAATTTGCTTAAAAAGCTGGGGAGATTGAGGAAGAGCATAAAAGCAGCCAGGGTTAACCCTGCTTGGCACAAGATAGTCTCTTGCCCCTTCAGGGGTGCTCTTCGTCAAAAAGGGCGTTTCTATCTCAAGAAAACCCTGAGAAGAAAGGAAATTCCTAACCCATAAAGCGGCTTTATGCCTTAAAATTATATTCCTCTGCATCTTCGGTCTTCTTAAATCAAGGTATCTATACTTTAACCTGACGTTTTCATCAACCTCTTCATCGTCAGATATAGGAAAAGGAGGGGTTTGAGCAACGTTAAGCACTTTTATTTCATAACACCATATCTCTATGTTACCAGTTTTTAAAGCGGGATTTTCTGTGCCTAGTGGCCTTCTCTTTACCTCTCCTCTAACGGCTATCACATACTCCGATCGAACCTTCTTCGCTTTCTCGTGAGCATGGGGATCTATATCAGGACCAAAAACAAGCTGAACAATACCGCTCCTATCTCTCAAATCTATAAAAGTAAGGCCTCCATGATCCCTTTCCCTATTTACCCACCCCATTAAGGTAACTCTTTTCCCCACATCTTTTTCTTCGAGTTCAGCACAATAGCAAGTTCTTTTCCAGTCACCCAAAAGTTCTATCACCTTTTCCACCTCCTACAGTAAGAGAGAACCTCGCCTAAAGGAATATCTTCTTGTTTGCCAGTTTCCATATCCTTTATTTTAACAATTCCAGAGGATAGCTCATCTTCTCCCAAGATTAAAACCCTTCTTGCCTTTCTCTGATTAGCAAGTTTCATCTGAGCTTTAACATTTCTGCCTGTATAATCCATATCTGCCGAAATTCCTTCTCTTCTAAGAAGATATAGAAGCTTAAATGCCTGCCTTTTAGCCTCTTCACCCATGGATACCAAAAATAAATCTAACCCCTTTTCTGTATCTTTAAGTAATCCCTCTTCTTCCAAAACCATAACGATTCTTTCTAAACCTGCTGCAAATCCCACACCCGGAACCGCAAGACCACCTATCTCAA
>LGFB01000209.1 GCA_001508835.1 bacterium 42_11 | reverse complement strand
CAAAAACATGTTTATAAAACTCTAATTCATCACCCTTAGAAAAATCTTCGAAATTCTCAAATTGAATTCCACATTCTTTAGGTGCTTCAATTGATTTAACTTCATCTTTATAATGTTTCAAGCTCTTAATTTTTACATCGGCAACCAAACCGCCATTCCTATAAATTCTAACTCCGCCATCTCTTTGGACATAACCTTCATTTATTTGAACACCAGCAATTTTCCCTACACCTTTTATCTTGAACTCTTCTTTAATTACTCCATTTCCAGTAAGTTCTTCCTTTTGAATCGGTTCTAACATACCTTCTAAAGCCTTCTTGATATCGTCTATCAATTCAAATATAATGTTATATCTTCTAACTTCTATTCCTTCAGCTTCTGCCATTTTTAATGCCTTTGAATCGGCCTTTACTCTAAAACCTAGAACAATTGCATCAGAAGCGGAAGCTAACATTATGTCGCTTGTACTTACCGGCCCTATTCCGGCATGTATAATTTCTATATTTATTTCTGGATTTTCGAACTTTTGTATAGCATTTCTTAAAGCCTCTATTTCTCCATAAGTACTGGCTTTTAATAAAATATTTAATTTCTTTTTTTCTTCCTCTTCCATTTTTTGCATAATATCTTCAAGCCTCACGTGCCTTTTGGCTGGACCTTTAGTTTTTTCTTCTTCTTTTTCTTTTATTTTTTCTGCAAGTGTGCGTGCCTCTTCTTTTGAATCAACCACGTATAAAATAGAATGTGTGTTCGGAACGTCATTAAACCCTAAAACCTGTACAGGAGTAGAAGGAACAGCTCCGATTAAACTTTCTCCTTTATCATTTATCAATCTTCTGACTCTACCATAAGTGTAACCTGAAATAAAGTCATCTCCAACTTTCAATATCCCATCTTTAACTATAACCGTTCCCAAAGGGCCCATAGCTTTATCAACCCGGCTTTCTATTATTACTGCTCTAGCCTTCCCTTCAGGAATACATCTTATCTCCTGCATTTCAGCTACTAAGATTATCATTTCCAATAAGTCATCTATTCCTTTACCTGTTTTTGCAGAAATAGGAACGGTTATTGTATCTCCACCCCAATCCTCTGGAATAAGATTGAGCTTAGATACCATCTGTTGTTTTGTTAATTCAACATTGGCATTAGGTTTGTCAATTTTATTTATCGCCACTATTATAGGAACGTTGGCACTTTTTGCATGATTATATGCTTCTATTGTTTGAGGCATAACTCCATCATCTGCTGCAATGATAAGAACAACTATATCAGTAACTTGAGCACCTCTTGCTCTCATTTCTGTAAATGCTTCGTGGCCAGGGGTATCGATAAAAGTAATTTTTTGGCTGTTATACTCTATCTGGTAAGCACCTATAGATTGAGTAATACCCCCTTCTTCTTTATCAGCAACATGGGTATTTCTAATTTTATCTAATAGGGTTGTTTTTCCATGATCAACGTGTCCCATAATAGTGACAACAGGTGGACGTGGAGTTAATTTGTCTTTATCTTTTTCATAAATATCGTTCCACTTTTTGGCAAGGATGGCTTCTATTTCTATTTCTTTTTCTTCTTCTGTTTCTTCTTTTCCAACTTCAAAATTCAATATAACATTATAATTCATAGCAACTTCTTCTGACATTGTTTTATCTAGTTTCTGACCTGGTCTTAACACTATACCTTTCATAAACATGTCTTTTATAATATCGTTTTGTTCCAATCCAAGATGTTTGGCCAAAATATCAAGAGTTATTTCTTGTGTAGTTATAGTGACCTCTCTTACCGGTTTTTCTTTGACAGGTTCTTCTTTGACAGGTTCTTCTTCTGATTTTTCCTTTGCTTTTACTTTTTCTAAAGTTTTACTCTTCTCTTTTGACGGCTCTTTTTGCTTTTACTGTTGCTGTATTTTACCGCTATTATAGAAATGCACCGTTAATTTGTCAAGGGCTTTAGATGAAAGTTTTTGGAACACTTGCGGACCCTTTCCAGCTCCTCCGGAGTGAGGGCGCGCTCAAAGCTCCGCAGCCCGGCAAGCCTGAAGCCGTGCTTGGCTCCCAGGCGGCTGATTTCCTCCACCTGAGCCACGGTGGGTTCCCGCCCCAGGGAAAAACTTTCGCATCTCCCCTCCAAAGCCAGGATCATCGTCTCGGCCATGCAGGCGTATGAAGTCTTCGGGGGAAAACCGAAGTTAAAATTGAACTCCACATCACCCGGGACCTCCACGACCCCTCCCTCAATGACCAGAACGTCGGGGCGCTCCGCAGCAACCCGCACGGAAACATCCCGCGGGCGGGCAACATCGCAGACGACCGCTCCCGGCTTCAGGTCCTCAGGCTCAATAACAGTGTCCACAGCGGAGGTAACCGTGATTACCACATCAGCCCGGCGCAGAGCTGCTCTGGAATCGGTAGTCAGGCGGGCGGCCACCCCGGTTTCCTGAAGGATCTGATGGGCCAGGCGTTCCAGCCGCGACCGGTTTCTGGCCACCAGCGTCAGCTGCCCGACCTCTTTGGCGAGAATTCTGGCG
>LGFB01000208.1 GCA_001508835.1 bacterium 42_11 | reverse complement strand
ATGTGAGGAGTGGAGGGTATTTAGTTTATTCTACGTGTACCTTTTTCCCCGAAGAGAATGAAGAAGTCATTAAAGGGTTCTTGAATAGATGTCCTGAGTATGAGATACTTAATTTAGATTGGGTTGAGCCTCTGGCTTTGAGAGTTACAGAGTATGGTTATTATATAGAAGATGGCTTTATTGCGCTCCTTGTAAGGAGGTGAAAGGGTTTGAAGGGTTGGAAGCTTATTTCAGTGCTCATAATTGGGACGGTTATAGGTTTTTTGTATGTATATTTGGGAATAGGTGTACCAAAGGTGCCGGTACCTCCATTGGTTGGGAAAGAAATTACGGAGGCTACGAAGTTGCTTAATGGTGTTGGTCTTAATATAAAAGTAGTCGGAGAGGAGGAGAGCACTACTTTCCCACCAAATTATATAGTTTCTCAGAAGCCGCTCCCTGGTGTGAACGTAAGAAAGGGCAGCTTTATTGAGGTGGTAGTGAGTGGAAAGGAGGATATGGTTTCGGTTCCTGACCTTGTGGGAAGAAAGCTTAGTGAGGTTAACGCTTTTATAAAGGAAGTGGGACTCGTTATTGGAGATGTAATAACCATTAGGTCTCTTTTGGCTCCCTCTAATGTGATAATTGGTCAGTCTGTATCTCCTGGTAAAAGAGTGAAGAGGGGTACGAAGGTTGACCTTCTTGTAAGTCTTGGTTATGAAGTCAAGGAGGTTTCTGTACCCGAGGTTATAGGGCTTCCTTTGGATAAGGCAAAGAGTGTAATTCAAGAGAAGGGATTCAGGGTAGGCAGTGTTACTGAGAAGGTTGAGGCAGGGGAGGAGGGAGTCGTAATATCTCAAGATCCGTCACCTTTTTCATCTCTTCCACCAGGTGGGGAGATTAATCTGGTTGTGAGAAAATCACCACCAAAGCAAAGCGAAATTGAAGCCTCTCGGGAGGAAGCTAAGCCAATTACTACATCCGTGACTCCTGAGATTCCTGGGAGGGTAAAAGAAGCGGCAACTTCTCCACAGAGACTTGAGAAGATAGAGCTCGCTATTCCTAAAGGTGCAAGAATTATTGACTTTAAGTTTACTGTTCCCTCTGGTAAGGCGGAAAGACTTGTTGAGATAATACAAATAGATTCCACAGGACAGCATTTAATATTTAGTAAAAAGTGTAAGGAGGGAGAAACTATAAACTTGAGAATTCCGGCTGTTGGTGATAATGTTATAAGAGTTCAGCTTGATGGAGAGTTCTACGCGGAGGATAGGTATCCATGGGGGAAACAATAAAGGTAGCTCCTTCCATATTAGCTGCTAATACTTTGCGGTTGGGAGAAGAATTGTCTAAAATAGAGAAAGAGATAGACCTCCTCCATGTAGATATAATGGATGGTCATTTTGTTCCCAATCTTTCTTTTGGACCAAAGCTTGTAAAGGATATAAAAGAAAGCTTTCCTTTGTTGCCTTTGGAAATTCATCTTATGGTTGAAAATCCGGGCTTTTGGGTTGATCGTTTTGCGGAAAGTGGTGGAGATATATTGATTTTTCATTGGGAGGTAGAGAAGCATCCTCTTCGATTGATAAGGAGCATAAAGGAAGCAGGTAAAAAGTCGGGCGTGGCTTTTAATCCAGCTACTCTGTGGGAGGAAGCAAAGCTTATATTGCATGAGGTTGACTATGTTTTGATGATGAGCGTTGAACCTGGTTTTAGCGGGCAAACTTTTATTCCATGGGTTTTGGATAAGGTGAGGTCTATAAGAGAGTTTAGAGATAGAGAGAATTTATGTTTTGAGATAGTTGTGGATGGAGGAGTTGGACCAAGCAATGCTTCTCAATTAAGGAAGGCAGGGGCAACAGTTCTGGTAGGTGGCGCTTCTATTTTCCAAAACAGAGATCCTGTTTCGGTGATTAGGGCTTTAAGAGGTGATATTAATTATGAAAGTTAATGAAGAAAGGAGAATTGGTGAAATAATAAGGAAGGTTAGAGAAGAAAAGGGTATAAGCATAGAGCGTCTTTCAGACATTACGAAGATAAGCAAGGAATTTATAAAGGCTATAGAGGAAGAGAATTTCGATGTTCTTCCAGGTGATGTTTATGTAAAGGGTTTTATAAGAAATATTTCCTTGGCTTTGGGGCTTGACCCTGATGAAATGAGAGAATTATACAAGGCGGTTAGAAAAAGCTCTTCCGAAGACCTTGTTATTAAAGAGGCTAAGGAGAAACTACCGGCTTACGATGCTAAGGTTGAAAAAGGGGTTAAACCACGTAGGCCGTGGTTGCTTATATTGATTTTTTTAATCTTGTTGGTAGGAGGGGGTTTTTATTTTTACGCCTCTTGGACGGGAGAGGTTAACATCTTTAATAAGGCTTCTTCAGATAAAGTTAAAGAAAGCCTTTCTCCTCTTTCTACCGAGAAAAATGTAGCTGAGCTTAAAGAAGAACCGGTGACCGTTTCTACGCCGGCGCAAAGTAGTAAGGAGGAAATGGTTTCATTGGGAACGGGTTCTGCTTTTTCTCTTCCTTCTACGGGAACTACAGAGGCGCAGTCTTTATCACTTTTATCT
>LGFB01000002.1 GCA_001508835.1 bacterium 42_11 | reverse complement strand
AGAAGGCTGATATCGCGATAGTGGGTTCCTCAGCCCCTACGGATCATCTATTCTTTCATACAGGGTGGGCGGTAGTTAATGCTTTGCCGGTGGTTAAAAAGGGTGGAACCATCATTTTCGCTACTCCTTGTCCTGGTTATGGTTCTTGGCCAGGGTTTGCTTTAATGGATTTGATGGCTGATTTTCTGCCCCCCACGGATGAAAATCATGAAAAGGTTTTAAAAGCCTTCTACGATAGGACGCGCGAGTTGTGGGCTGGTTGTATATGGTATAAAATCTATACAGCTATGCTCCATGCCGATATCTACTTAATTACTCGAGAGGAGAATTTCGATATGGCGAGGCAAGTGGGCTTTAGCGTGTTTAAAACCATAGAAGAGGCCTATCGTGCTGCTTTAGATAAGCATGGAGCTGATGCTAAGGTGGCTTTCATCCCTTATGGTCGTTACACAATCATAGATACTATGTAAGGAGGGTGGTTCAATAGTTGGATGTCAGGGAGCTCTTAGAAAGGGTTAAAAGAGGGGATCTGTCTGTTGATGAAGGAGTGAATATCTTAAGGAAGCTTCCCTTTGAGGATTTGGATTTCGCGAAGATTGACCATCACAGAAAGCTTAGAAGGGGAATGTCCGAAGTTATTTTCTGTGAAGGTAAGACGAAGGAACAGGTTTTAAAGATATTTGAGCATATGCTCCAAAGTGATGCGGTAAATATAATTGGCACAAGGGCAAGTAAAGATTTATATGAGTATCTGAAGGAAAAGATAGGAGACGAAATTCTATATTACGAAGATGCGCGGCTGATATGCCTTAGAAGAAGAGAGGGGATAAAAAACATAAAAGGTCATGTTTCTGTTGTTTCGGCTGGAACTGCTGATTTTAGCGTTGCTGAGGAGGCAGCTGTGGTTTTAGAAATATTAGGGAACAACGTTAAAAGGATATACGATGTTGGAGTTGCGGGGGTTCACCGCCTCTTTCCTTATATCGATGATCTTCAGTCTTCCAGTGCAATAGTAGTGGTTGCAGGAATGGAGGGAGCTCTTCCATCGGTTGTGGCTGGCCTTGTTTCTAAACCTGTTATTGCTGTTCCTACTTCTGTAGGATATGGGGCTAACTTTAGGGGAGTTTCTGCTCTTTTAACGATGCTTAACTCTTGTTCAAGCGGTGTTGCCGTGGTTAATATAGATAATGGCTTTGGAGCTGCGGTTTTTGCTCATATGATTAACTCTCTTGTAAATGGTAACCTTTGACGGGGAGGAGATTTCTGTATGATCTTATATTTCGATGCGAAGTCTGGAGTTGCAGGAGATATGCTTGTTGCTTCTTTAATAGATGCAGGAGTTGATTTTGAATATTTACTTTCTGAGATAGGCTCTTTGAAGTTAGAGGTGGAAATTAAACTGGAAGAGAATTTTGTAAATGGGATAAGAGCGAAAAGATTTATTGTTAAAAGTAAAGAGAAAGCTCACCATCACCACCACCACCACCATAGGACTTATAAGGATATAGTAAGACTGATAGAGGAAAGTTCTCTTAGTGGGGAAGTAAAAGATCTGTCTCTAAGAATTTTTGAGGTTATAGCTCAAGCTGAAGCCAAGGTGCATAAAGTTAAAGTTGAGGATGTGGCTTTTCATGAAGTTGGTGCCGACGATTCCATAGTTGATGTGGTTAGCTTTTCTCTTTGCATGAGCTATTTAAAGCCCAAAAAGGTCTTATTTTCTCCCCTCTTTGACGGTAGAGGTTTTACCAATTCCATGCACGGTTTAATCCCAGTTCCTGCTCCCGCAGTTCTTGAGATAGCGAGGATGAAGGGTATTTCCTTGGGTAGCCTTGATATTGAGAGCGAGCTTGTTACTCCTACAGGGATTGGAATTGCCGCTATCGTTTCCGAAGGTTTCACTTCTATGCCGTATATGAGGATAAAGAGCATAGGTTATGGAGCTGGAACAAAAAAGCTACCTATTCCTAACGTTTTGAGGGCCATTTTAGGAGAAGATGAGAGACCATGTGAGGATTGGTTTGAGATTTTTGCCAATATAGATGATATGACTGGGGAAGAAATGGCTTTAGCTCTTGAAAAAGTTATGGAAAGCGGTGCTGTAGATGTTTATTTTACCCCTATTTATATGAAAAAGGGAAGACCTGCTTATAAACTTGGAGCCATAGCCTCGAAAGGAAGCTTGGAGGAGGTTATAGAGTCCATTTTCAGATGGACCTCTACTATAGGTATTAGAATTGTTCCTCTTACGAAGGTGGAAATGGATAGGGAAAGTAAGATTGTCAGTGCAGATCCTAAACTTACAGTTAAGATAAGCTCTTTTAAGGATATTAGAAAGGTAAAACTGGAGTTTGAAGACATAAAAAAGTTAGTGTGATAAAATTTAAAAGGGTGGTTGAAGATGGAGATATTGAGAGAAAGGAAACCACCGATAGCTTTTATTTCTTTAAATAGGCCAGAAAGAATGAACACCTTTAATATTCCCTTAGCTACTCAGCTTAATCAGGCCTTACTTGATTTTGAAGAGGATCCTGAAGTTCGTGTTATCGTGATCAGGTCGGAAGGAGAAAATTTCTCAGCTGGTATAGACCTCAATGAGTTTTTGAAAAGGGAGGGTAAGGAATTAAGGGAGTTCGTTAAACTTATGGAGCTTCATAGTCACACGATAGCTGATATGAGAAAACCCGTGGTGGCCTCTGTCAGGGGTTACGTTCTTGCTAACGGGGCGGGTTTAATGATGGCCAGCGATTTCGCTATAGCTTCGGAAACTGCCACGATAGGGACAACGGCAATTAGGGTTGGATTGGCATGCATAGGTCCAGGAGTTATAGCTTCGAGATGCCTTGGAAGAAAGAGAGCGCTTGAAATGGTCCTTTTGGGAGAATGGATTGATGCTCACGAAGCTTACAGACTTGGCTTGGTTAATAGGGTAGTTCCTGATGAAGAATTGGAGAGGGAGACGGAGAGGTTCGCCTTAGAGTTGTCCGAGAGGAATCCTTTTGCTATAGAGCTTGCGAAGAAGGGGATTTATGCCTCTGAAGACCTTCCTTATCATCAGGCTTTGGATTACGCAAGTGAGCTTTTTACCGTTCTTACTCAAACTGAAGATGCTAAAGAGGGTATAAGGGCTTTTCTGGAGAAGAGAAAGCCTATTTGGAGGGGAAAGTGATTGTTCTCTGACAACCAGAAGAAAGGTTTACTCTTGATAATCCTTTTAGTTTTGGTTGCAGGTTTTGCCTTTCATCTTTATGAGAGATTTAGCCCTCCCCCTGGTGGAATAATAGTAAAAGCTGGAAACGAGGATAAGAAGGAAGTTAAGGGACAAGTTTCCCCCGTTTCTTCCTTCCTTTACGTTCAACTTTGCGGAGCCGTTAAAAATCCGGGTGTTTATAAAGTTAAGAAAGGGACAAGGCTTTTTGAGGTGGTCGATATGGCGGGAGGGCTTTCTCCTGATGCAGATTCCAGAACGGTAAACTTGGCGCGTGTGGTTGAGGACGGGGAAAAGATTTACATCTCGAGTATAAAGGAGCCCTCAAATGGAGCTTCAATAGGCGAAAGCGGTAAAGGCAGGACTTTGGAAGGGAAGTCCAGATTGATTAATGTTAACAAGGCTTCATTGGAGGAGCTTGAGAAGTTACCAGGCGTTGGGAAGACCATAGCTGAAAGGATTATAGAATATAGAGAGAAAAACGGTCCCTTTAGGACAGCGGCGGATTTGCTTAAGGTTAAGGGAATAGGAGAGAAAAAGCTCGAGAAAATAAGGGACATGATATCCTTTTGAGGGGTTATCCTCTTCTTATAACGTTTGGATGTATTAGCCTGGGTATAGGTTTAAGCTATTTTTATAGGGTTAGTTTATTTCCTCTTTTTATTTGTCTGTTATTGTCTGTTTTTCTCTCTTTAAGGTGGCAAGTATTTTTGCTTTTCGCTTTGACCCTTTTGGGTATGTTTTATTCCCAGCTTCGCATGCCACCCGAGATTTACCCCCAGAAGATAGAAGGGACCTTTGAGGTCTATGGTTCCCTTTCTACCGGTGACCAAGGCAAGTTTTATCTTTCCAGATATCTCAATGATGGTATATATAAGATTAAAGGAAGCATAGATGTAATTCCCCCTGGACATAAACGAAGTTACCTTTGGAGTAGAGGTTTTTATAAAATGTTGAAGGTAGAGTCTTTCACCCTTGTAAGGGCATTGAAAGATCCATTGCTAAAGCGATTTAAAGACCTTTATCCTGAAGATGTGGCTTATTTTTTGTATGGTGCGATATCGGGTGATAAAAGGGGTTTACCAGCCGATCTAAGGAGTGTTATTTACCGTTCTGGGTTGGGGCACCTTCTTGCTGTTTCAGGTTTTCATGTAACTCTTTTGGCAGGCATTTTATTTTTGGTTTTGCGATTTTTAACCTTTTCCCCTCGTTTTGCTATAGTGCTTTCGCTTTTTGGTCTTTCTATCTATCTTGGCTATATAGGATTTCAACCTTCGGCTTTAAGGGCTTATTTTCTTTTTATTTTTTTATCCTTCGGTAAGCTTTTGGGGCTTCGAGTGAGCTATCTAAATCTTCTTGGAGCTTGTGGTCTTATCCTTGCGGTTTGGAATCCCTTTGTGGTGTGGGATGCGGGCTTTCAGTTATCTTTCGCAGCTTTCTTCTTTATTGCCCTGACTTTAGAATCCAAGCTTCCTTACTATTGGGTTTATCTTGCTCCCCAGCTTGGAACCTTTCCAATACTTCTTCTTCGCTTTGGTTATTTGCCCCTGGCTTCCTTCTTGTCTAACCTTTTCGCTATACCGCTTTTTTCTTTTGCTTTTACTTTAGGATTTTTCTCTTTGATTCCTTTTATAGGGGAGTTCTTGGCTCCCACGGTGAGCTTCGTTGTGGAGTTTATATTTTTTACATCATACCTCTTTCTGAAGCTATTACCATCGATTAATCTCTGATATAATTTTTTTGAGGTGAATGAGGCATGCCTTGGATTTTTAAGCAAGCTGATTCCTTAAAGAGTAAACTGCTAAGTGCAAAGTTTGGGATCTCTCCGATTACGGCCTCCCTTCTTATAAACAGGGGAATAGAGGAAGAGGAGGATGTAGAGCTGTTTCTTTATCCTACGCTTGATAAGCTTTATGATCCTTTTCTTTTATCTGGGGTTAGCGAGGGGGTTGAAAGACTCAAGCGGGCTTTAGCTAATGGGGAAAAGGTATTAGTTTATGGAGATTATGATGTGGACGGGGTCACTGGAACGGCCCTTTTGCTTTTAGTTTTAAGGAAGGCTTTTGGTGATAGGATAAGTTACTTTATCCCTCACAGGGTGAAGGAGGGATATGGGCTTCATTACGAGATAATAAAATATGCTCGTGATAAGGGGTTTTCTTTAGTTGTAACTGTAGATTGTGGAATAAACAATGGGGATGTAGTTTCTGAAGCTGTTAAAATGGGGATAGATTTTATTATAACTGATCATCATATTCCGGGAGAAAAATTGCCTGAGGGAGCGATTGTCATAAATCCTAAAATCAAAGGGTGTAAATATCCTTTTAAAGAGCTTGCGGGTGTTGGTGTAGCATGGAAGTTTGCTTCCGCATTTGCAGGTAAGCCCTTAGTTGAGTTTCTTGACCTTGTAGCTTTAGGAACGGTAGCTGATGTTGTTCCTTTAGTAGGAGAAAACAGGATATTAGTTAAGGAAGGTTTTAAGCTTCTTGAGAGAGGAATTCGGCCTGGCATAAGGGAATTGCTTAGGGAAGCTGGGGTAAGGCCGTTCCGAAAAATAGATGAATGGTTGGTTTCCTTTATAATGGCGCCGAGGCTCAATGCAGCGGGAAGGATAGACATAGCTGACCTAAGTGTGAACCTTCTTTTAAGTTCATCATATTTCAGGGTAAGAGAGCTTTCCAAAAAGCTTAATGAGTTAAATTCTAAGCGAAAAGGGATCGAAGAGAAAATATTGATGGAAGCTCAAGATAAGGTTGATGGATCACCTATAATATTTCTGTATAAGAGTGGATGGCATTTGGGGGTTTTGGGTATAGTAGCCTCAAGACTTGTTGAAAGATATGGTAAGCCAGCATTTCTAATGTGCAAGAGTGGAAAGAAGGTGAAGGGGTCTGCTCGTGGAGTTGAAGGATTTAGAATAGATGAGGCATTAGCTTATTGTTCAGGAGTTCTGGATTCCTTTGGTGGACATGAGCTTGCTGGCGGCTTTTCTTTAAAGGAAGAAAGGCTTCAGGATTTTAGAGATTTACTTTTGGAGTTTTCTAAAAGCAAACCTTTTTCTCCCTTTGCTGAGGAGTGGATAGATGGAAGGTTGGAAGGTAAGGACCTGACTGATTCCTTGGCGAAGGAGATTTCCAGCCTTTCCCCGTGGGGGAAGGGGAACCCTCGTCCGCTGTTTTTATTAGAGGATGTGATTTTACAAGTCAGCGGAAGCAATGGTTATAAGGTTTTTAGGGGAATTAAGAATGATGTTGTCTTTAATATATATTCTCCGAAGGAGGACCTCTCGGGCTTGAGTGGGGAAAAGGTAGTATTGGTTGGTTTCTGGGGAATTGATAGCTGGACAGGAATGCCCTGTTTCAGGGTTGAAGCTTTATTCAACGGTGGAGGTGGTTTGTCTTGATAGATCTCAAGGAGAAAATAAGATCTATACCTGACTTTCCTAAGAAGGGGATTCTTTTCAGGGACATAACTACACTTATAAAGGATGACGAGGCTTTCAAAGAAGCTTTGGAGCGGATGGCTGAACCTTTTAAAGGAAAGGCAATAGATAAGGTTGCTGCTATTGAAGCAAGAGGTTTTATTTTCGGTGCTCCTTTAGCTTATATATTAGGAGCTGGTTTTGTTCCTGTGAGAAAGGCGGGAAAGCTACCGGCGGAGAAGATATCGGAAAGATGTACACTCGAGTACGGTGAGGAGCATTTAGAGGTTCATGTTGATGCTATATCTAAGGGGGAGAGGGTTTTAATAGTGGATGATCTATTAGCTACAGGAGGCACAGTTCTTGCCACGAAGAGGCTCGTTGAACAGCTTGGTGGGGAGGTGGTAGGCTTTGTATTCCTCATTGAACTCAGAGACCTCAACGGAAGGGAAGCCCTTAGAGGATACGACGTCTATAGCATTATCCAGTTCTAATTTAGATAAGGTAACTAAGGAGTTTGAGGAGTTAAAGGAAATTCTCCGAAAAAGGGAGGAGAATGTCGACTTATCTTTGATAGACAAGGCGTTTGATTTCGCAAGAAAGTATCATAATGACCAAAAGAGGCTCTCAGGGGAGCCTTATATAGTGCATCCTATTGCTGTTGCTAAAATACTTGCGGAACTCGGTTTAGACGAGGAGACGATAGCGGCATCTTTGCTTCACGACCTTCTGGAAGATACTATATGCTCTAGAGAGGAGCTTCAAGGGGAGTTTGGTGAGACGATAGCTCGTCTCGTGGAGGGCGTTACCAAGCTAAGCCAAATACCTTTTAAGGATGAGCACTCTTACCAGGTTGAAAATTTGAGAAAGATGTTTCTTGTTATGGCTCATGATATAAGGGTTGTTTTGATAAAGCCCGCTGATAGGCTTCACAACATGAGGACCATAGATTATCTTCCTCCCGAAAAGAGGGAAAGAATAGCTATGGAAACCCTTCAAATATATGCCCCCTTAGCTCATAGATTGGGAATTTATAGGATAAAGTGGGAGCTTGAGGACCTTTCCTTTAAGGTTTTGAATCCAGAGATGTATGAGAATATTTCAAATCATGTTATGAAAACGAGAAAGGAAAGGGAGCTTTACATAGAAGAGGTCAAAAGAATTCTTCTTGCTGAGCTTGAAAAGTTGGGTATAAATGCCTTCGTTCAAGGTAGACCTAAGCACTTTTATAGTATATATCAAAAAATGAAGAGAAAGAATTTAAGTCTTAACGAGGTTATGGATTTGCATGCCGTAAGGGTTATAGTAAATACGGTAGCGGAGTGTTACACCGTTTTGGGAGTTGTCCATAGCTTATGGAGGCCTATTCCCGGTCACTTTGATGATTACATAGCAATGCCTAAGTCCAATATGTACCAATCTCTTCATACAACAGTGGTGGGGCCAGGAGGAGAGCCCCTTGAGGTTCAGATAAGAACATGGAACATGCACAGGGTGGCTGAGTATGGAATTGCTGCCCATTGGAGATATAAGGAAGGTAAAAGAAGAATAGATAGTATGGAAGAGAAGATTTCTTGGTTAAGGAGCTTATTGGATTGGCAAAAGGATGTAATAAGTATCGACGAATTTAGCGAAAGTATCGAAACCGAGCTTTCTGAGATAGACGAAGTTTATGTATTCACGCCAAAAGGGGATATATTGGCCTTGCCGAAAGGCTCCACGCCCGTCGATTTTGCGTACGCTATTCATACCGATGTAGGTAATACCTGTGTGGGAGCTATAGTGAACAATAGAATAGTTCCATTGGACTATGAGCTACAGCACGGGGATATTGTGAAAATTCTTACCTCCTCTCATGGAACGCCAAGCAGAGACTGGCTTAAGTTTGTTAAAACGTCAAGGGCAAAAACGAAAATAAAGCAATGGTTTAGAAAAAAGGAGTTAAGGGAGAGAGAGTCCCTTGTTAAAAAGGGACGTGAAATCTTAATAAGGGATATAAAACAGAGAGGGGAAGATGATCAGAAGGTTTTAGCTTCTGGCAAGCTTAATGCGGTGGCGAAGGAGTTTGGCTTTTTAAGCGAGGAAGACTTACTTTTGGGAATAGCGGAGGGGACTATTTCTGTAACTAGTATTCTTCAGAAGCTTTTGGGGTTCAGGATAGTTGAGGAGAAGAAGGAACCTGAGCGCAAATCTCATGGACCTGTTGGGGTAGAGGTCGGCGGTGTTGATGGTGTTCAAGTTAATTTGGCCAGGTGCTGTAATCCTGTGCCAGGGGATGACATCATAGGTTATGTGACCAAGGGGCGGGGGATAACCGTTCATCGAGTTGATTGTAAATCCCTTAAGAGTTTTGATCCCAATAGATTAATCGCTGTTAGATGGCAAAGGGCTATTGAGGGGACGTTCCCTGTAAGGATTAAGATCGAGGCGTTCGATCGCCCTGGTTTGGTGGCTGATATTTCCAGAGAGATAGCTTCCTTTGGTTTGAATATCGACTCTATGAATGTTAAGGTAAGGCGTAGCGGTATGGCGGAGATCTCTATGACAATAAGGGTTAAGGATCTAAACTTCTTGTATAATTTGTTTGGCAGAATAAGGGAAATTAACAGTGTAATAAATATTCAAAGGGAGGGTTAGTCATAAATTGAGGACTCTTGTCCAACGCGTCAAGGAAGGTGCTGTCCTTATAGATGGGAGAGAGGTAGGTAAGATAGGAAAAGGTGTAGTGGTTCTTTTAGGTGTCGGTCAGGGGGATACGATGGAGGACTTGGATTATTTAGTAGATAAGGTTGTTAACCTTAGGATTTTTTCTGATGAGGAAGGGAAAATGAACCTCTCTTTGATCGATGTGGGAGGAGAGGCTTTGGTTGTTTCTCAGTTTACCTTGTATGCTGATTGCAGGAAAGGAAGGAGGCCAAGTTTTACCGATGCGGCTCCCCCTGAAAAGGGCAAAGAGATGTATGAAGCTTTTGTGAATAAGCTCAGGGAGAAAGGGATTAAAGTGGAAACGGGTGAGTTTGGGGCAATGATGCTTGTTAAGATTTATAACGATGGGCCGGTCACGATTATGCTGGATAGCGAGGATAGAAGGAGGCCACGAAGGGGATGATCTTGAAGCGCTGGATTTTAGGAGAATTAGCTTCAAACGCCTATCTTTTGGCGGATGAAAAGAATAAAGTTGCTCTGGTGATAGATCCCGGAGGGGATCCTAAAGATATAATAGATTTTATAAAGAAAGAAGAGTTTGAGCTTAAGTATATTCTCAATACTCATGGGCATGCTGATCATATAGCTGGTAACGCTCTTTTGAAGAAAGCTTTTAAGGATGCTAAGATTTTTATTCATAAGGAGGATGCTTCCATGCTTTCTTCTCCTGCTTTAAACCTCTCCATATGGTTGGGAAGCGTTATAGCCTCTCCAAAAGCCGACTTCTACCTTGAAAATGGCGATATTATAGAGCTTGGTGATTTTAAAATAGAGGTTATTCATACCCCTGGGCACACTCCTGGAAGTGTTTGCTTTTATGTTAGGGGCTTTGATATCCTCTTTTCGGGAGACACCCTATTTTGTAGGTCCGTAGGGAGGACAGATTTCCCTGGTAGTTCTTGGGAGCTCTTGATAAGTTCTATAAAAAATAAGCTATTTAAGCTTCCCAAGTCTACTAAAGTTTACCCTGGTCATGGTGAGGAAACCACCATAGAGGAGGAGATGTATGGAAACCCGTTCCTCGTTTAAACTCAGACCTGGTTCGGAGAAACCTCGGGAGAAACTTAAACTGTATGGTGCTTCTTCTTTATCTGAGGCTGAGCTTTTAGCAATAATTCTGAGAACTGGCTCTCACAATAAAAGCGTTTTGGAGCTTTGCGAGAAGCTTCTTGATACTTTTGGTGGACTAAAGGGACTTTTTGAAGCAAGTTTGAAGGAGCTGGAAGAGATAAACGGCGTTGGTTTTGCAAAAGCCTGTCAAATAAAGGCTATAGGAGAGATTGTGAAAAGAATTCACAGATTGGGTTTTTCTCCCAACCTTAGGGTTTCAAATCCCTTTGAGGCGTATTCTTTCCTAAAAGGGGTTTTTTCATGGGAAAGAGAAGAGGTTTTCGTTTTATTGCTTAACGCTAAGGGAATGGTTTTGGGAGTGAGAAAGGTATCTCAGGGAACGCTAACGGAGAGCCCGATTTATCCGAGAGAGATAGTAAGTGTTGTTGTGAGAGCCAATGCTTCGAAGGTTATACTAGCTCACAATCACTTATCCGGTGATCCAGCTCCAAGTCAGGAAGACCTTTATATAACCGACAAGCTTAAAAAATTGCTTGGTGAGCTTGATATAAAGCTTGATGATCATATAATAGTGGGAAGGGGAAGATTTTATAGTTTTGCCACAAGGGCGGTTTTGGAGGAGGGATAGCAACGTGTTTGACCTTATAGCAGGCTTGTTTTCCAAGGACATGGGGATAGACCTGGGAACGGCTTACACTGTGGTTTATGTCAGGGGAAAGGGTATAGTTATTTCTGAACCTTCAGTTGTGGCTATCCAGAAAGCTACCAAAGAGATAATAGCTGTCGGGGAGGAAGCTAAGAAAATGTTGGGGAAGACCCCACAAGACATAGAGGCTATAAAACCGATGAAAAATGGTGTTATAGCTGACTTCGATGTTACGAAAATGATGTTAAGGTATTTTATGAGTAAAGTTCATGGCAGGAAAACCATGTTTAAGCCAAGGGTGATAGTTTGTGTACCTGCGGGGATAACCGAGGTGGAAAGAAGGGCTGTTGTTGATGCGACTCTTCAGGCGGGTGCTCGTGAGGCTTATTTAATAGAAGAGCCATTAGCTGCTGCTATAGGTGCAGGTCTTCCCATACATGAGCCAAGGGGTAATATGGTATTAGATATAGGTGGGGGAAGGGCTGAGGTGGCTGTTATTTCCTTGGGTGGTATAGTTGTCAGGGAGTCTATAAAGGTAGCTGGAGATGAGATGGATAGTGCGATAATAGAATATATGAATAGAGTGCATGAGCTGGTTATAGGGGAACAGATGGCTGAAAGTATTAAAAAGACGATAGGAAATGTGGATGATGATATGGAAGAGGTCTACATGGAAGTTAAGGGTAGAGATCTCAGGAATGGGGTTCCAAAGGTCAAAGAGATAAGCTCTTCTGAAATAAGAGAGGTTTTGAAGCCTGTTGCTCAAAAGATTGTTGAGGCTGTCAGAATGGTGCTTGAGCAAACCCCACCTGAACTTTCTGCTGATATCATAGATAGAGGGATAGTGATGACAGGAGGGACCTCTCTACTTAAGGGCTTGGATAAAATGATAAGTAAGGGGGTAGGTGTTCCAGCCTACTTGAGCGAAGACCCTATGTATTGCGTGGCTTTGGGTGCCGGAAGGGTGCTTGAGGAGCTTGATACCTTAAGAAGGGTGCTTTTAAGTGTGAAAAGGGGAGAAGAATAGTTTGGAGAGGGTTTTTAAAGGCTGGTTTTTGGTTGGAGTTCTTCTCTTTTCTTCTCTCTTTTTAGCTTCTTTGAGTTTAAGAGGATGGTCGGGTATTGACTTTCTCAAAAACCATTATATTTCTTTGGCTCTTCCGGTGGAAAAGGTTATATCTTTCCCGCTTTTTAAAGTGAGGGATTTTTTTTCTTTTTTGTATTTTCGGGCTGACCTACTTAGTGAAAACGAAGAGTTAAAGAGAGAGGTTGCCTTATTGAGATATCAGCTTTCCCTTTTGCGGTCTAATCTCAATGGAGATATTTCTCCAAGGGAGGGATTTATCCCCTGCAAGGTAGTTTACCGCTTTCCTGATAGATGGTTTGGCGAGATGGTTGTAGATAAGGGAATGGAAGATGGGGTTGCTGTTGGCATGGCTGTTTTGGGAGAAAGGGGTCTAATTGGAGAAGTTATAGAGGTTGGCGCTAAAATTTCGAGGGTTAAACTTATAACTTCTTATGGCTCTGTGGTAGGAGCTCTCGTCGTTAGGTCAAGAAGCTTTGGAGTTTTGAGAGGCACGGGGACCCCTTATTGCGAGCTTCTTTACATTCCAGAGGAGGGTGACGTTTCGACGGGAGATGAGATAGTTACTGCAGGGATGGGGGAAAAGATACCAGCGGGTATTCCCATAGGAGAGGTTGTTAATGTATCGAAGAGAGGGGATGTGTTGGAGATAAAGGTTAAGCCGGTCGAAGATTTTAGTAAGCTTAGGTATGTTTGGATACTTAAAGAGGGGTGAATCTCTCATATTTTGGCTTTTTTTGCTTTTTGGGGCTTTGAGCGTTGAGGGTGCTTTATCTCCCTTTCTGGGCTTCTTGACGCCCGACCTTGCTGTAGTGGTAATTATAGCGTCCATGTGTTGTTTGGAAGAAGTAAAAGGTTTGCTCTTCGCTTTTTTAGGGGGTATATTGTTAGACCTTAGATGGCAGTCTATCGTTGGGTTGAGTTCCTTTTATCTGGTTTGCGCAAGCTACATTTTAAGCTTTTTCCCGAAGAAAGCTCGCTTTAAGTTTGGTTTCAAAATGGTGTTGTTAGGTATAGGGGCGCTGGTATTTTTTCAGCTTTTCAAGTTTGGGGTTTATCGGCTTTTAGGAATTGAGTATGATGTTAGCTTTATTGTGCTAATAGGCAGGGTTTTACTTGATGCCTTAATATTCTGCTTTGTATTGGTTTTGATGAGGGTGGGTGGTTTAAGGAAGCTTGAGGTTTAACAGGTTACTTATGTTGATGGCCGTTTATTGTTTATTTTTTCTTATTCTTCTTGCAAGGTTATGGTATATACAGGTTTTAATGGAGAGACACTATAAAGCTGCTGCGCAGGAAAATAGGGTTAGGTTGGTTCTCCTTAAGGCTACGAGAGGAACGATTTATGATAGAAATGGATCTGTTTTAGCTTTTAATCTGCCGTCTTATGGGCTTTCTTTTGTTCCCGCGTCTTTAAAGGGAAGATATTCCTCCGTTGAAGATTTTTTAAAAGAACTATCTGGGGAGCTTAAGATTCCTTATGATGAGCTCTGTAGGAACTATAAAAGAAGATTTTATTCAACCTACTGGCCTGTGCTTGTAATTGATGGCTTGCCGCTCACTCAAGTAATAGATATAAGGGAGTGGTTAATGCCTCAAGGGGTTTTAAATTTAGAGGTAGATACGAGGCGATTTTATCCTTGGGGTGAAATTTTTTCTCATGTTATAGGATATACAGCTGAAATATCTGAGGCGGAGCTTAAGCTTTATAGCGGTAAAGGATATAGAGGAGGAGACCATATAGGGAAGACCGGTCTTGAAAAACTCTACGAAGATTACCTAAGAGGTGTAGACGGCTATCAGGAAATAGAGGTTGATGCTTTGGGAAGAAGAGTTTCTGTCATCAAAGAGGTTCTTCCTAAAAATGGTTTTAATTTGTTGCTGAATATAGATAAGCATCTTCAAAAGGTAGCTTATGATGCTTTGGGCGACAGAAGAGGAGCTGTTATATTAATGAACCCAAAGAACGGGGCAGTTTTGGCTTTGGTTTCCAAACCTTCTTATGACCCTAATTATTTTGTTTGGGGGGTATCCCCATCGGAATGGAAAAGCTTTATAAGCGATCCTTTACGACCCATGTATAACCGAGCGGTACAAGCGGAGCTTCCTCCAGGGTCTCTTTTTAAAACCTTGGTAGCTCTTGCTTCCCTGTCCGAGAAAATAGTTTCTCCGAAGCAGCAGTTTTATTGTTCCGGTTTTATGAAGGTTGGAAATAGAGTTTTTAAGTGTTGGAAAGAGGGGGGACATGGGTTTGTCAACCTTTATCGGGCGATAGCTCATTCATGTAATGTATATTTTTATAACTTGGGTATTCAGCTGGGAGTTAGAAAAATAGCGGAATATGCTGAAAACTGTGGCTTTGGAAGAAAAACGGGCATAGACCTTCCTTCTGAGTCTGAAGGTTTCGTTCCTACACCAGAATGGAAAGAAAAGTATTTTAAAGAGTTTTGGTATCCTGGGGACACAGTAAATCTATCGATAGGTCAAGGTTTTTTGCTTGTTACTCCTATTCAAATGGCAACTTTCGTTTCTGCTATAGCCAATGGTGGTATGCTATATCAGCCCATGTTGGCCAAGGCTTTAACGGATGGAGATGGTAATGTGATTAAAGAGTTTTCTCCAAAAAGCTGTGGTAAGCTTCCCTTTTCCAAAAGTATTATAGAAGAAGTTAAAAAGGGAATGAGGTTGGCTGTCACTGAAGGGACGGCTAAGCTTCTATCTGATAGTTTTATACGAGCGGCGGGCAAAACCGGTAGTGCGCAGAACCCTAGTGGTCAGGAATATGCTTGGTTTATGGGATTCGCTCCCTATGATAATCCAGAGATAGCTATCGTTGTTCTGATAGAAGAGGGAGGTGCAGGCGGATCAGCTGCTGTTCCGGTGGCTAAGAAAGTTTTGGAGTTTTTCTTTGGGAGGTATGCATATGGAAGCAATAAAGGTAAAGGGGGCTAAGGGAGGTATAAGGATAATAATAGATGATAAGGCTTCTTGGAAGGAGGTAGTAAAAGAGCTCAAGGAGAAGCTCAGCCTATCCTTTTTCGACAAGGGTAAGGTTTTCTTAGAGCTCGGTTATAGGAGGGTCACTGAAAAGGAATATGAGGCTGTAGATAAGCTTTTTGAGGATAAACCCTATTTGAAGCTAATTGGTGTAGAGGCATTTGACCCTTTTACGAGAGATGTGATTAGGAAATACCTTCCACAGATTTATCCGGTAGATGAGGGTAGAGTTTCTTCTTATTTTCACATGGGCACTTTGCGTTCAGGAAGCTCCTTACAGTGCGACGGAAGCCTTGTAGTTATAGGAGACATTAACCCTGGGGCAGAGGTTAAGGTAGGTGGTAATCTTGTGGTTTTTGGAGCTTTAAGGGGAAGTGTCTATGTGGGTATGAATAGCCATGAGAAAGATATTGTGGTTGCTGCATTGAAGCTTTCTCCTTCCCTTTTAGTTATGAAAAATAAAGTTATTTCGCTCCCATCGGAATTCTCAAAAGGTAAACCTGCTTTAGTTGTTCTTTCTGGTGACCAGGTTAGTTTTCAGCTTATTAGAGGAGGGTGATTAAATGGGGGAGGTTTATGTTATAACTTCTGGAAAAGGAGGAGTAGGGAAGACCACCGTTACAGCTAATTTAGGAATAGGTTTAGCTCTTAGGGGCTCAAGAGTTGTTACTATCGACGCTGACATAGGGTTGAGGAATCTTGACGTTGTTCTTGGGCTTGAAAATAGGGTTGTTTTCAATATTGTTGACGTGGTTGAGGGAAACTGTAGGCTTGAGCAGGCTCTTGTGAGAGATAAGAGGGTAGAAAATCTGTTTTTGCTTCCTGCCGCTCAGACAAGGACGAAAGAAGCGGTTTCGCCGGAGCAGATGATAGAAGTTTGCTCTAAGCTTAGAGAGGTTTTTGATTATGTGCTCATAGATAGCCCAGCTGGAATAGAGGCGGGTTTTAGGAATGCTGCTATAGGAGCTGATAAAGGTATAGTGGTAACTACTCCGGAAGTTTCTGCCGTAAGGGATGCTGATAGAATTATAGGATTGCTCGAGGCTATGGGCAAGGGGACACCGCAGCTTATTATTAATAGACTTAGGGCGGATATGGTTGAAAGGGGAGACATGCTTGGCGTTAGAGATGTTTTAGATATACTTGCTATTCCTCTTTTGGGAATAGTTCCCGAAGATGAGGAGGTTATAGTGGCTACTAATAAGGGAGAACCTGTCATATTAAGGGAAAACAGTGAAGCATCGAAGGCATTTAAAAACATAGTTGCAAGGCTGGAGGGTGAGGATATTCCTTTGTTAGAATTTTCACCAAAGAAGGACGCCGGCTTCTTGGGCAAGCTTTTTAAGCTTTTCGGTGGAAGGTGATGAACTTGTTCTCCCTGTTTAGGAACTTTTTCAGGAAAGGAGAGCGTTCTTCTCAGATAGCTAAAAGCAGGCTTGAGATAATGCTTAAACATGATAGGGCGGAACTTACAAGAAGTGAAATGATGGAGATGATGGATAGAATTCTTATGGTGCTTAGAGATTACGTTAGCTATGACAGGAATCGAGTTGAAATGAAGGTTAAAAGGGAAAAAGGAGAGACATTTCTTTTTATTAGCGTGCCTGTGATAGGGAAGCCATCTTCAAGGAGCTTGGAGAGATAAAGTCTTGTTTAGGTTTAAGGAAACAGATTTTTATCTTATTGGCGTTATTTTGTTATTGGTAGGGTTAGGCACACTGAATTTATATAGTGCAACCATTCCACAAAAGGAGACCTTCTTTTATAAACAGCTTATTTGGAATATAATAGGTTTAACTTGTCTTTTCCTTTTTGCTTTTTACGATTATCATCGCTTAATGAAATATAGTAGTTTCCTTTACGTCCTTTTCTTGGTGCTTCTCCTTTTGGTATTGGTATACGGGAGGGGTACCGGAGGAGCAAAAAGGTGGATTTCCATCGGTTTGTTTTCCTTTCAGCCTTCGGAACTGATGAAACCAGTCATGATTTTGCTTTATTCTCGCCTTCTCTCGGTGCGGGGAGAGGTTAAAACATGGGGAAAGGTTTTTGAACTTGGCTTGTATGCACTTCTTCCTGCTCTGCTTATAGCTAAGCAACCGGATTTGGGTACCGCTGTAGTTATGTTATTTCTCTTTCTGGTATATTTGTTTGTAGCATCCTCTCACTTGAAATATTTTTTTATCGTCACTTTTTCTTCCTTAGGTTTTCTTCCTGTTTTATGGGAGTTCTTAAAGGACTATCAGAAAAGAAGGTTACTCGTTTTTTTGGACCCGGATTATGATCCCTTAGGGGTAGGGTATAACCTTCTTCAGTCTAAGATTTCCTTGGGCTCAGGGGGTCTTTTCGGAGTCGGCTTTCTCAAGGGACTTCAGCATAAACTAAGATTCCTGCCAGAGCATCACACGGATTTTATTTTCTGTGTTTGGGGAGAAGAGTTTGGTTTTGTTGGTGTAGTTGTTCTACTTTCCCTCTATCTTTTACTATTGTGGAGGATGTATAAGGTGGCTCTTCTTGCGAAGGATAAAGAAGGTTTTTATATAGTTTGTGGAGTTATTTCTCTTTTCTTCTTGCATATTTTTGTAAATATAGCGATGACCGTGGGTATTATTCCTGTAAAGGGGTTGCCATTGCCGTTTTTCAGCTACGGGGGGAGTGCGACCCTTTCCTTCTTTATTTCTGCCGGTTTGGTCTTAAGCGTTTATAGATGGAGATTTGCTAAAGAGGGTGGAAGAAGTTGGTAGAATGGCTTTCTTATGTTTCTCGTCCATCGAGATACATAGGTAGGGAGTGGAATACCCCTTCAAAGGATTGGGACAAGGCGGAAGTTAAGGTTTGTTTGGCTTATCCAGATACTTATGAGATAGGCATGTCTTACCTTGGTTATAAAATACTTTACTGGTATCTCAATAGTTTTTACTGGCTTGCCGTTGAGAGGGCTTTTTCCCCTTGGATAGATGCCGAGTCTTACATCAGGAGTCAGGGTGACTTTCTTAGGTCGTTTGAGAGTTTTAAGCCTCTTAAGGAGTTTGACTTTGTTGGTATAACCTTGCAGTATGAGATGAACGCTACTAATATACTGACTTTGCTTGATCTTGGTGGCATTCCTATAAGAGCGGAGGATAGAGAGGAGGATGCTCCTATAGTAATTGGAGGGGGACCAGGGGCCTTTACTGCCCAGGTTTATGCCCCGTTCTTCGATTGTTTTCTATTAGGAGATGGAGAGGAATCCTTTTTAGAGCTTTTAAAGCTATACAGAGATTGTAAAAAACATGGGTTAAGGAGAAGTGAGTTTTTAAGAGAAGCGGATAAAAGGTTTCCTTGGCTGTGGGTTCCCTTGATCTCCAATAAGAAAGTTGTTAAAAGGCATATAATTCCAGACCTAAACGAGGCCTTTTATCCTTGCGTTGACCTTGTGCCTTGGAGCGAGATAGTTCACGACAGAGTTTCTATTGAAGTTTTTAGAGGATGTACGCGAGGATGTAGGTTTTGTCAAGCGGGTATGATATACAGGCCTGTTCGCGAGAGGAGTTTAGAAAAAGTTGTTGATCTTGCTAAGAGTTTAATTTGTTCTACGGGGTATGAAGAGTTGTCTTTGACTTCTTTGGCTTCCTGTGATTATTCGATGATCGAAAGCGCCTTAGCAATTATAAAAAGTGAGATGGATAAAAGAGGAATGAGGATAACCTTTTCTCTTCCCTCGCTTAGGATGGATGCCTTTTCAATTAAGCTGGCTGATGAGATGATAAATGGGGGAAGAAAAACTACATTGACTTTTGCACCCGAGGCGGGAACTCAAAGACTTAGGAATGTAATAAATAAAAACCTGACCGAAAGCGATATATTTAGAACGGTCGAGGAACTATCTAAAAGGGGCTGGAATAGAGTTAAACTTTATTTTATGGTTGGATTGCCTACTGAGACCGATGAAGACATAAGGGGTTTGGTGTCCCTCGTTAAGGCTATTCATAGGCTTGGGAAGAAGTTTAATAGAAGATTTTCTCTTTCCGTTAGTCTTGCCTCCTTTGTTCCAAAAGCTCATACTCCTTTTCAGTGGGAGGGGCAGTACAGTTTAAGTTATCTCAGCGAGAATCTAAAGTTCATTAAAAGATCTTTAAAGGGTAGGGATATAGAAGTTCATTATCATGATGTTAATCTTAGCTTTTTGGAGGCAGTTTTAGCGCGGGGAGACGGCAGGATCGCTTCCGTAATTGAAAGGGCATGGAAAAAGGGAGCGCGATTTGATGGCTGGAATGAAGCGCTGAAAATGGATTTATGGTTTTCCTCTTTTGAGGAAGAAGGGCTTGACCCTTACTGGTATGCTCAAAGAAAGATTTCTTATTCTGAAGATTTGCCGTGGGACTTCATAGATATTGGAATATCAAAAGACTTTCTTATATCGGAGCATAGGAAGGCTATCAGGGGAAAAGTTACCGAGGATTGCAGGTTTGGGTCGTGCTCACTGTGTGGAGTCTGTCATAAGTGGGGTATAAAAAATGAGATTGCGGCTGGAATACAGAAAAATCGGTCCCTTTAGGTTTATATCCCATCTTGATTGGCTTAACTCTTTAAAAAAAGCCATAAGAAGGGCATCTATACCTGTAAGTTACACCTTGGGTTTTTCTCCACAGATGAAGGTTATGTTAGGGATTCCCTTACCAATCGGTGTTGAGGGCTTAAGGGAATACTTAGACTTAGAGCTTGAGAGAGAGATGTCTTCAGAAGAGGTGCTTAAAAAGTTAAATAGAGAGCTTCCTGAGGAGCTAAGGATGTCGAGATGTGAGATTGCACCTGCCTTTGAAATCTCAAAATTTGTTAACTTTGCGGTTTATGACCTTTTCTTAAGAGAGGAAGAGCCTCTTGACTTTACAAATTTCGGAGCAAAGCTTCACAGGGTGGAT
>LGFB01000207.1 GCA_001508835.1 bacterium 42_11 | reverse complement strand
CAGAAGCTTAGGCTTCTTGGATTGCTTGTTCCGCTTCAACCAACGTTTGGGAAGATGAGCCACTAACTTACTCAAACCACCATTACCTCCCATATCAATTATCGGGCATAATATATCATATAACCTTTTTACTTGTCAAGCACTCGCCAAAGGGAACTTTACAAAAATTTTGCCCCCACCCCTTACGGAAAGATATACCTAAACAGCTCCTTAGCCAAATCGGGATCGAGTTTTTCCAAAATCTTGTAATGCTTAAACGCATAGTTATTATTTCCAAGGATTAAATAAACCAAAGATATACCATAATGGGACTTCGCATAATCGTACCTCATCTTTAAAGCCTTCTCCAATGCCTCTAATGCCTCAACATAACGCTCAAGCTTTGCATAGCAAACGCCGAGATTATAATAGGCCAATGCATACTCCGGGTTTAGCTTTATTACCTCTTTATAAATCTTTATAGCCTCATCGTAGGAACCAAGTTTCCCATAAGCACAAGCGAGGTCATGATAGAAATTTACATTATTGGGATCAAGCTCAACAGCCTTCTTGAAGGCTTCCAGCGACTTTTTGTACTTAGCAAGTTCCCAATAAAAACCGCCAATCTTGTAATAGGCTAAAGCAAGATTGACCTTTATGCTCTCCTCTTCAGAGCTTAACTCCAAAGCCCTCTCAAACGCCTTAACGGCCTCTTCATAACGACCAAGCTTGCCATAAGACAGACCGAGGTTATAATAAGCCTCTTTATAATCCCCCTTCAATCTGATTGCCGATTTAAAAGCTTTGATCGCATCTTCATAGCTACCTAAACTGCCATAGACCAATCCAAGACCGTTGAAGGCCTCGGGATAGTCAGGTTTTAATTTTATGGCCTGCTTGAAAGCATCTATAGCCTTGCTATAACTGTTTTGCTTCATGTAATATAAACCGAGCTCATAATACTCCTTAGCATTCTTAGCCTTTGGCTCTTCAGTGTATCTAACCTCCCCGGGAGGTTCACTATACTCACCAAACCTGAGTCGATCCAGTTCAAGATCTAAATAGGCTAAAGAGAAGTCAAGAGTTAACCTTATAGCCTCTTTTAAAATCTCAAGCCTGTCGTTATAACGGTCCTCCTCGAAGGGCTCTAT
The DNA here is from genome assembly GCA_001508835.1 of bacterium 42_11. GTDB lineage: Bacteria > Synergistota > GBS-1 > GBS-1 > GBS-1 > 42-11. The sequence continues at coordinate 1,453 of LGFB01000207.1, read as the reverse complement.
TATCTCATTATCCCCCTTAGAAGCAAAACCAAGCAATGGGAAAAAGGAACCGAAAACAAAGATTAAACAAATCAACCATAGCCATCTTACCCGAATCATTTAACATCACCACCCAAAGACAAGGGTTCGGGTAACCAAGAATATTATATAAAATTTTAGACTACAGTCAACGAGCCCCCTTGAAGTGAAAACGGTTGACATTTAGCCAAGTTTAACTTAAATTATGGCTCGGAATAAATCTTACAGAAAGGAGTTGAGAATATGATCTTATCCATTATCGTAATTTACATGGTTGCCATGCTCCTCATAGGCTGGTGGGTTAGTAAGCGCTATGTAAAGGGAATGACGGACTTTCTTTTAGCCGGCAGAAGACTTGGTATATGGCTTGCCGCTGCAACCTTAGCAGCTACACACTTCGGTGGAGGAGCGGTAATGGGAGGAGGAGAATACGGCTTCAAATACGGAATCTCTGGTGCATGGTATGGCGTTTCCTGTGGAATAGGCTTACTACTCTTAATACTGACAGCAGAAAGATTCAGAGCCTTAGCAATCTATACTGTCCCAGACTATCTTGAAGAAAGATATGGAGGCAAAACTATAAGAGTCTTGGGAGCTTTGCTTTCCCTCGTGGCCCTGATAGGGATTCTTGCCGCTCAAGTTTTAGCCGCAAGAAGCGCTTTAAGCATCATCGGTTTAAAGGGAAATACAGGAGCAATAGTAGCCACGCTGATATTCATAATCTACACTACGACGGGAGGCCTTTGGGCTGTTACAATAACAGACTTCTTTCAGCTTGCTTTGGCTACAGTAGGAGTAATAATAGGCACCGTCATAGTGCTCGTCAAGACAGGGGGATTTGCGGGTCTTAGTGCAGCATTATCTTCCAAAGGGGTTGACCCAAGCTTCTTCAGCTTTTGGGGAATGGGAACCGCAAGCATAATGTGGCTACTTCTTCCCACCGTTATGTATACACTTATAGGTCAGGATTTTTACCAGAGGCTTCTTGCCACTAAAGACCCCAAAACCGCAAAGGGAGCAGCACTTCTTGGAGGAGTTATATTAATCATAATCAGCTTCTTCCCAACGATCATAGGAATGGGAGCCAAAGCCCTATCGAACGAAGATTTGGGGAGAATGTCCGTTCCATGGGTTCTTCAAAACCTAATGCATCCTCTTTTAGGAGGGATAATCTTATCCGCCATACTTGCAGCGATAATGTCCACCGCCGACTCACTTCTCACCGCCGCCACATCTCACATCGTTAAGGACTTATGGATAGAAACCTACAAGTTCAGCAAGTTAAGCGATGAAAAAGCGCTCTTATTCATCTCAAGGGTATTTACCCTTGTAATAGGAATCCTCTCGCTTATAATCGCCTTAATAGTGCCCGGCATAATAGACGCTCTTATTTACTCCTATACGATGTATACAGCAGGAGTATTCATACCAGTAA
>LGFB01000206.1 GCA_001508835.1 bacterium 42_11 | reverse complement strand
CACCGAGAATGGCCCAGAGCTTATCAACCATCCTCTGTAAAGTACCCGTATCCTTAAGAAGTCCATTAAGAAACAGAACTAAAATTATTATGGCCAGAACCTCCCAAACATAATTATCGGTTAAAGTCATTAAAATTGCCTTACCAAAGCCTAAAAATCCCACATTAAAGAGGATACCCAACAGGAAAAATCCTATTAACATGGTTAAAGCTAAATTTACCCTTCTAAAAAGCAAGACTATCAGCGTAACTAAAACGGCAAATAGCTTTAATCCATCCAGCATATCAAGCACCTCCTATAGACCACCTAACTTAGACGATAGTGCTTCATAAAATTCTTTTACTAAAATGTCAGGCTCAACAATATTTGCCTCTATCCTATCCAGCACCTCCTCCATAGAGGCAGTAAAGCTGGGAGAAAGAAGCTCCTCCCCCAAAAGCTCCTCAAGAAAGGAGCAAATCCTTATCCCAAGCTCGGTAGGGATAAGAAACTTCTTCCTTTTCTCCACATAACCCCTCTTGACCAAAGTAGAGATTATTGTAGCATAAGTTGATGGTCTTCCCACACCCTTTTTCTCAAGCTCCCTAACCAAAGTAGATTCAGTATAACGAGGGGGAGGGCTAGTTTTTCTCCTTGCGACTGATACATCCAAAACTTTAAATTCCCTTCCTTGAAGCTCGGGAATAGACTCCTTTTCCTTTCTTTTAAGAACTTTCGTCCAACCATCGAAAAGAACCTTTTCGCCAAAGCTCACAAAAAGCTTGTTTTCCCAGCTGAAAATAGCTCTTCGCTTAAGTATTTTCGCATCAGCCATCTGAGAAGCAACAAAATGTCTCCAAATCAAGTCATACAAGGGAGATATACCCATCAAATTGAGATCTGTAGGCCTAATTGCCTCATGGGCTCCTTCTTTATCAAAACTCCTCAACTTAACGTAGGCTTTTCCAAAGGCACCACAAATAAAAGAAGCAGCCATCTTCAAAGCCTTGTTACTTATAAAAAGAGAGTCAGTTCTATGATAAGTTATATATCCAAGCTCGAAAAGCTTCTGAGCCTCCCTCATAGTCGCGGATGAGGAAAGCCCAAGCAATGAAGATGCCTTTTGAATCATAGTTGCGGTCTTCAACGGAGGAAGAGGAGGTAACAAGACCTCTTGGTCCTCAAGAGATAAAAGTCTCAAAAACTCCCCTTTAAGGCTCTCCCTAAGCTTGAAAGCCTCTTTCTTAGATAGCTTAAGTGGGATGTCTTCCTTAACATCCCAAAGCTTTGCCTCCAAAAGGTTTTCTCCAGCCTCAAGCTTCACTTTAAGCTCATACCACTCTTGAGGAACAAATTTCTCTCTTTCTCTTTCTCTATCGATTATCATCTTTAAGGCGCATGACTGAACTCGACCCGCCGAAAGGCTCTTTCTCTTTAGCGATTTCCACAATACAGGAGACACAAGATAGCCATAAAGTCTATCGAGCACTCTTCTCGCTACGGCGGAGTTAACCTTTGGAACATCTATATCCCGAGGATTAGCTAAAGCCTCCCTCACCGCTTCCGGTGTGATTTCGTGAAACTCTATCCTTTTAGCAGAAATCCCCTTTCCTTTAAGGAAATTCCATATATCAAAGGCTATTCTCTCTCCCTCTCTGTCCGGGTCAGTGGCTATAAGAAAGATAGCTCTATGTGAAGCTATCTTCTCTAACAGCTTTTTCTTGCCCTTCAAAAAAACCCATTTAGGAGAAAAAGTATTAAGATCCACCCCCAGCTCCTCTGAGGGTAAATCCCTAACATGCCCCCGTGTCGCCTTTATACTATATCCTTTTCCTAAAAACCTTTTAATGGTCTTCGCTTTCGTCGGAGACTCAACGAGTATCAGGAAGAGTTGATCCTGCATAAGGCATCACTAAGACTGAAGCACCAGAACCACACTCGGCCAAAGCCCTGCTAAAGGCAGCTTTAGGGTCCCTAAATAATTCAAAAAATGTAGAGGCAAATCCATCGGGTAGGGTATTAGAAACCAGGTATATCCTTGCCTTCTTCCTAATCAACGCTATCCTCATCACCTTATGAGGCCCCAGTTGAAAGCCTTCTCTCTTAAGTCTTTCTATAGGCTCATCCAAGGTCCTCGCCGAAAGTAACCAGCTTTCCATCTTCTCATGACCAACGCCCTCAGGACACTCCGCAAGAAGTATGATTATCCCGCCTTCTTTTACAGCCAAAGCGGCATTTTCAAGAGCCTTATGGGCCTGATAGAAGTTTATGTCTTTAGGAAAACCTCCACAGGAAGCTACAACTATATCCACAGGGTCAACCTTAACCTTATACATACTATCAACGAGAAGCGCTCCTTCCCGATGAGCATCTATCAAGTCCCCAGAGAAAATACCCACCACCTCTTTCTTTGCATTTAGAACAACGTTAAAAAGATATACCTTCTCCCTCAAGAGGGAACCCGCTTCATCTATATCTTTTCTAACAGCTCCATCCAGCGAACCAGGAACAGAAGAAGGGTCAAGCATTAAACTATGATTTTGAGAAATGGTTTTGTGGGAACAAACACCCGGAAGTATAGCTTTGGCTCCACCAGTATACCCTGCGA
>LGFB01000205.1 GCA_001508835.1 bacterium 42_11 | reverse complement strand
CAGACTATCTTTCTGCAGGTGAAAGGAGGGGTGACGCAGAAAAAGGAAGTGGGTATTACTATAAGGAGCCTTTGCTAAGCGTCTTTAGCCAAGTTTTCGACGGGGGAGAAGGGAAGTATTATCCCCTTGAAAAACTTTGCATAGAGGAAGATATTGTTTTCCCCCGGGAGAAGGAGGAATATAGCTACGATAAGCTTGAGGAGGGTTTCGAATCCGACCTGAAAGCGATAGAAACCGAGGAAGATCTTTTAGCTCTACTTGAGAGATATCTATGGTGTGTTCCTTCACAGGTTGAAAAAGCTACACCAGATATTTCTTTGTATGACCATTCAAGGGTTACAGCTGCTATAGCAGTTGCTTACTGGCATGAGATAAGAGCGAAAGAAAGTTATGGAGAGGATTTCTGGAAAGGTCGCTTGAGAGATGTTAGGGAACTCTTATTAAGGGGTGGGAATGGCAGAATTGGGGAGGAAGCTGACTTTTTGCTTGTGGGAGGAGACCTTTCAGGAATTCAGAGTTTTATTTTCGATATACCTTCTAAGGGAGCGGCAAAAAGTTTAAAGGGAAGGTCCTTGTTTTTGTCCTTGTTAATGGAAGTTGTGGCGAGATATATAATTAGAAAACTTGACTTAAGGCTCGTCAATACACTTTACATCGGTGGTGGAACTTTTTGGATTTTAGCTCCTCGCTCTGCTGAGAATAAGCTTGAAGAGATTAAAAGGGAGATATCTAAGAACCTACTGAAAGCTTTAAAAGGGAAGGTTTATATAAGCTTGGCTTGGATTCCTCTTTTTTATAAGTATTTCTTCATGAAGCATGAGGAGAACTTTGCTAAAGCCGTTGAGCTTCTTCAGGAAAAGCTTTCTAAGGTTAAGATGGCAAAGTTTAAGGAAGTTTTTGAAATAGAAGGTGGATACGAGCTTCTCTTTGGTTCGCCTGGGGAGTTAGCTTCCTATGAGGAACATTGTGTCATATGTGGGGAAAATGAAAGAAGGTTACTTTTAGACTACGATGAGCCCCCGGCTACTCAGAAGATATGCAAGATGTGTAATTCCTTTATAGAGCTATCACAGCGATTTGGCGATAAAAATTATATTGGTTTCAAGGAAATTGAACCCGGGCCTGAAACGGAAATTGAGGATTGTTTTTCATTGTTCAAGGCTTTTGGTTACTCCATAGAGGCTTTCAGATTAGAAGATGACGATAGGAGAAAACGGATTTACCTTGAAAATGCTTTACTTAAAAAGCCTAAGGAGACATTTGAGGAGTTATCGAAGAGGAGCGAAGGAGATGACCTTTTAGGGTATGTAAAGCTGGATGTGGACAGCTTGGGAAGGCTTTTCAAAGAGGGCTTGGGGGAAAATTATTCCATTTCAAGAGTCGCTGCTTTAAGCAGGATGCTTGCTCTGTTCTTTGAAAGGTATGTCCCTCGGAAGATAATTTCCGATACGGATTATCTCGTTTTTGCAGGAGGAGACGACGCTTTAATAATATCTCCATGGAATAGGGCTCTTGAGATTGCCAAAGTTATAGAGGAGGCTTTCAGAAGATATGTTGCTTCGAACCCTAATATAACCTTTTCTGTAGGCATATTTCTTGCTAAACCCCACTACCCGGTTAGTAGAGCTGCGGAAACGGTAGAGGAGGAGCTTCACCGTGCCAAAAGTAAATACGTAGAGAAAAACGGCGTTGCTATTTGGGGAGAGGTTTTTACAAAGAAGGAATATGAGGCGGTTTTGAAGCTGTGGGAGGAGCTTAAGGGGAATTTCAAGAAAGCCGAGCTTTCTGAAGCAAGAGCCTCTCTTTTCAGGGTAATCGCCTTTGCAAGGGAGATTAGAGAAACAGGTGAGAGCTTTAGATTTCCGAGACCATGGCTTTTCGTTTATGCTCTGAGAAATATGAAGGACAAAGATTTTAGGGATTATCTTGTTGGTTTATACGAAAGGCTTCCCTTTAAAGGGAAGGTTAAGATAGGGGGGATTCCTGTTGAGGTTAGGAATCCGGCCATATTGTATATTGCCTCATGCCTTGCATATCTTTCGACAAGGGAGGTGCGGTAGGCATGGATAGAATGCAGGGGAGGAAAACGACTAATAATAACATGGAGGAGTTAAAAAAGTTAAAAGAGGAGATAGCGGAAAATGTCCTTAGACTGAGCGAGCTTAATACAGATAAGCTAAACGAATTTTATGAAAAAGTAAAGGAGTTTGCTAGAAAAGATAAGGCCACTTTTACTCAGGTACGAAATATCTACTCGAGCGTCAGGAAGAAAAAGGCCCCCAAAGAGTTAGTGTCCTTAAGACCCTTATTGGCTTATGTTGGAGCGAGAAACGATATAAGTTCGTTAACTGACTTTTTAGATTCTATTATTAAGAAAGTTAAGGAGGAGAAAGACCTAAGGGATTTTAAAGAGTTTATGAAGATGTTTGTTTGTTATAAAAAGGTTTATAAAGGATAGGGGGTGTGTATATGATGACTTTCCCAAGGTTTATGGGGAGAGTTATTATAGAGGGCAAAATAGAGGCTAAAACGGGACTTCATATCGGTGGTTCCAAGGAAGTGCTTGAGGTTGGTGGTGTTGACCTTCCCGTAGTTAAAGATCCC
>LGFB01000204.1 GCA_001508835.1 bacterium 42_11 | reverse complement strand
CCCCGCTATTTCCCTTCCTAAAAGTTCCCCCGCCATAGTAACTTTAAAAGCGGCTCTCTTTATTTCACCCGCTAATGTTCTAAAGTCTGCCCCCTTTAAGTCTTGAACCACAGCCTTTATCACACCAGGGCCACTGATACCAACATTTATACAATACTCTCCTTCTTGTATACCGTGAAACGCACCTGCCATAAAGGGGTTATCAGATGGAGCATTTGCAAAAACAACAAATTTTGCAGCACCTATTCCATCCCTTGATGCTGTTAACTCCGCTGACCTTTTCACAACCCTTGCACAGAGATTAACAGCATCAACGTTTATCCCAGCTTTCGTTGAAGCAACGTTAGCAAAAGAACATACCTTTTCTGTAGAGGATAGGACTTCCGGAACGATATTTATAAATTGACTTTCCCATTTAGTCATTCCCTTTTCAACAAGAGCACCAAATCCACCAATGAAATCGACGCTAACTTCGTTCGCTGCAAGCTCTAATACCTTCCCAAGTTCCAACAAGTCTTTCTCGCTGAAGCCCGCACTTATCAAAGACACAGGCGTCACAGATATTCTGGAGTTAACTATTGGTATCCCATACTCCTCTTCTACTTCCCTCACAGTCTTAACAAGGTCCTTAGCCGTGCTGACAATCTTCAGATAAACCTTCTCTATTACCTCCTTAGGATCTTTTCCACGGCAATCTAAAAGAGAAATGCCCAGTGTAATTGTTCTTATGTCAAGCTTCTCCTCTTTAACCATTTGAATTGTCTCCATTATTTCATTTAAAGAAACAAATCCTTTCTTCATCAAATCACCTCAGATCCTATGCATAGCCTTAAATATCTCCTCTCGCTGAACCCATACCTCAACTCCCAGCTCTTTTCCCTTTTCCTGTAAAGCCCTTTTAAGCTCAGAAAAAGAACTCGACATGTTCGATATATCAACTATCATGGCCATGACAAATATACCCTGCATTATGGTTTGGCTTATATCTTCAATATTAACATTATAGTTAGCAAGCAAACTTGAAATTCCAGCTACTATACCAACCCTGTCTACTCCCATAACCGTAACAACAGCTCTCGACACCTTTCCTCCCCCCTAAAGCAAATGAAGTCCCTCTATCAAGTGGAACACATTTTGAATATCCTTGGTCAAATCAATCTGAAGAACGGAAAGCTTTGCCTTCTCATACCCATAACGAGCAGAGAAAATGGAGATTAGCTTATCAGAAAAGACCTTATGTCCCTTATCCCCTACAAATTGATGCCCCCGAACCATTACCTTAGCTCCAACAACCTTTAGAAACTCCTCCAAATCATACTCTGAAAAGGCTTTCGTTCCTCCCCCTCTTGGAACATAGTCCTCATCCAAAGGATCATTCCAGAGAAGCTGAAATTCTTCCTTCCCCTTCGCTATCTCTTCAAGAGTAATAGGGGGAACGGTGGCGCCTCCATGAACCAAAATAATCTTATCAGGAACATAGGCACATACAGGTAAAATTTCGTATATCTCCCTTAACTCGGCATACAAACTCTGGCTTTCCGGACCTAACTTCCAATATAGTTCTGACAAGAAACCATAAAATCGATTCATATTCAAATCCTCATGATTTCCTCTAAGTAATATCAACCGCCTGCCCAAGTTTTTTCTTAGCTCAAAAAGTTCCTCGAAAACCTCAAGCCCCTCATTCCCCCTGTCCACATAATCGCCTAAGAAAAGAATATGATCTTTTTCTCTATCAAACCTATCAAATATAAAATCAAGTATCTCTTGAAGCGAGTCAGCTTCTCCATGGATGTCTCCGACCACAAAGAGGTTCCCTCTTGGAGGAATAACGACGAGCTTACCAAAGAAACGAACCTCCTCTACATCAAAGGTCAATCTCTCAGGGGATTCTCTCTCTCTCAAAAGGTCACTCTTTACGTCCTTAAGCAGCTTCAATAAGCTCTCCATTTAAGACTCCCCTCTTAAACTTATCTTGCCATCTTCCACATCTATCTCCCCAACACGCCAAAGGTTCAGAATTTCTATATATTACCACAATTTCACATCTGTTAGGACACGCTTTACATTCAAAAGATGAGGTCTTAAAGTTTTCTTCTACTATTTGAAAACCCCTAAAAGATGTACTTACTCCCTCCTCCTCGATAAACTTTTTAGCCAATATAGCCATACCTAACGCTCCCATAACATTAAAGTATTTCGGGACATAAACAGGCGTACCAAGTTCTTTCTCAAAAGCCCTTCTTATTCCAAGGTTAGCAGCAACCCCACCTTGAAAGACATAGGGAGGCTGCAAATCCTTCCCTTTCGCAACATTAGCAAGATAGTTTCTTACAAGCGCGTCACAAAGCCCTGCGATTATATCTTCAACCGCATACCCCATCTGTTGCTTGTGAATCATGTCAGACTCAGCAAAAACGGTGCAGCGCCCAGCTATCCTAACAGGATTTTTGCTCCTTAAAGCATATTCTCCAAATCTTTCTATTTCGATACCAAGCCTTTGAGCTTGATGGTCAAGAAAAGAACCCGTTCCAGCCGCACAGACTGTATTCATCGCAAAATCAACCACTACACCATCTCTTATTATTATTATCTTGGAATCCTGCC
>LGFB01000203.1 GCA_001508835.1 bacterium 42_11 | reverse complement strand
ATGAGATTATGGCTGAGATCTGGACCATGGGTGAAATACTGGTGGAAATCATGAGAACGAAAAGAGATGTTCCGTTAAACACTATAGGGGAGTTTCTAGGACCTTTCCCTAGTGGGGCCCCTGCTATATTTATTGACACTGTTGCCAGACTCGGACACAGAGCAGGTATTATTGGTGGGGTCGGTAACGACGCCTTTGGAGAAGTTGTTTTAAACAGATTGAAAAAAGATGGTGTGAATTGTGATTTTGTTGCTGTAGAAAACGGTACATCAACAGCTGTTGCGTTTGTTGCGTATTACAAAAATGGGTCACGCGACTTCATTTATCATGTTAAAGGAACCCCTGCTGTTAAACTTCATGAACCTGAAAATATAAATGTAAATGCTGATTATTTCCACATAATGGGATGTTCTTTAATGTTTGATAAAGAATTTGGACAAAACATACTTCAAGTAATGGAGGCCTTCTATTCAAGAGGAACTGTCATCTGTTTCGATCCAAATATAAGAAAAGAATTGTTGACCGGGCAAAATGTTCTGGAGCTGATAAACACTGTTTTGGAAAAAACTACCATTTTTCTCCCTGGGGCAAAAGAGTTATTACTGATCACGGGTTCCGGAAACGAGGATCAGGGAGTAAAAAGACTGTTTGAACTATACAAAAAATTAGAAATAGTCGTTGTTAAAAAGGGAAAGAAAGGAGCAACAATTTATTTGCGCGACAAGAAACAAATAGATATTCCACCTTACCCTGTTGAAGAGGTGGATCCTACAGGTGCAGGAGATTGTTTCGATGCAGCATTTGTGTGTGGGATAGCAGAAGGGAAAAGTATTATCGAAACCGGAAAAATGGCAGCAATTGCTGGTGCTTTAAATGCTTCTGCCTTTGGCCCTATGGAAGGGGATATAACACGAGAAAAAGTAGAGCAACTACTCCTCTCCTGGAACTAATGGAGGTGATGAGTATGAATAAATTGCTCGAAATTATAAATTCCTACAAAAAAGGAACACCTCGTGGTCTCTTCTCTGTTTGTTCGTCAAATGAATTTGTTATTGAAGCTTTGTTCCATTTCATATCTAAAAAGGAATATCCTGACATCGCTCTTATAGAAGGCACATCAAATCAGGTGAATCAATTTGGAGGATATACTGGGTTAACACCAGAAACATTCAGAGACCTAGTTTTCAAGGTGGCTGAAAAGTACAACATAAATGAGCAACGAATAATATTGGGAGGAGATCACTTAGGACCACTTCCATGGAGAAAAGAGTCCAGAGAAATCGCTTTAAAGTATGCCCGAGACCTTGTTGAGGCTTGTGTGAAAGCAGGATACAGGAAAATTCATCTTGATACGTGTTATCCTTTGAAAGGCGATTCGCACTTTTCATTGGAAACCATAGCTGAACGTCAGGCAATGTTGTGTGCAGTAGCTGAAGAAGCATTCGAAAAATATGGAAAAGACAGATTCCCACCTGTTTACGTACTGGGGGCAGAAGTACCATTTCCTGGAGGCGTAAAAACTAGTGAAGAAAAGGTAACCACAGTAGAATTTTTGGGAAAGAATATAGAAACATCAGAGAAGTATTTTTTGAAATTTGGCCTCAAAGAAGCTTGGAAAAGAGTTGCTGCATTTGTCGTGCAATCAGGGGCGGAATTCTCACATGATAAAGTATATCGGTACAACCCTGAGAAGTGTAAATCTCTAAAAGAATTTCTAAAAAATACTCCTTTTGTTTTTGAAGCACACTCTACCGATTATCAGACCTGTGAAGATTTAAAACAGATGGTAAAAGATGGTTTTGCTATTCTCAAAGTGGGGCCAGAACTAACGTATCTGTTCAGAGAAGCAGTTTTTGCTCTTGCCCTGGTGGAAAAAGAAATAGTTGAAGAAGATGGACAATCTAGAATTGTTGAGATTTTGGTAGAAAAAATTAGAAGGGATCCAACCTACTGGAGAAACTATTATGAGGAAGGGAACTTACTGGATATAAAATACAGTTTCCTGGATAGGATAAGATACTACTGGAACATGGAACCAGTGAAAATCGCTCTCAAAAAATTGTTAATGAATCTAGAAAACAAGAAACTCACTACTCCTCTGGTAAGTCAGTATTTCCCTGATTTGTTTCCTGACATCCTACAAGGTAAAATTACTCCTGATCCTCTGACCCTAATTTTTGAAAAGATAGGGAAAGCCTTTGAAAAGTATTCAAAGGCGACCTTTCAAATATAAGACGCACAAAACAAATTCTTTAGGGAAGGGAGGAGATAAAATTTCTGAACAGGAAAAAGCGTTACAAAAAAGAGAAGAACACCTGAAAAAACTCTATTTGGTAGCATATGAGTATTACGTAAATAGAAAGACTCAACAGGAGATAGCAAATCAGCTTGGAACAAACAGAGTTGTTGTAAGTAGATATCTCAAACAAGCACGAGAGCTGGGGCTGATTGAGATAAGATTGAAAGATCCTTTTTCAAATTATGAAAACTTGAAGGAGCAGTTTTTCAAATACTTCAATTTAAAAGATATTTTTATAGTACCTTTCCCTTTTTATGAGAAAAGAAATTATCAAATTGGAACTTCCTTGGTGGGAAAGATAGTGGATAATCTTCTAGAAGACGATAAGATCGTGGGCCTTGGATGG
>LGFB01000202.1 GCA_001508835.1 bacterium 42_11 | reverse complement strand
CAACGATCGAAACAATCTCTCCCTCGTTTACTTTGAAAGAAACCCCATGAATTACCGGAACCTCGTCATAAGCAACCTTAAGATCTCTTATATCTAGCATGATACTTCTCCCCCAAATAAGCCTTTATAACTTTCTCATCATTGACTACCTTCTCAGGGACATCCTCTGCTATCTTTTCCCCTCCATCTAACACAACAACCCTATCAGCTATGGGCATTATCGCTTCCATTATGTGCTCAACGACAAGAAGAGTAATCCCCATATCCCTAATTTTCAATATTAACCTTACGGCCTCCTTAACTTCCGTCGAAGTAAGTCCAGCCATGACTTCATCAAGCAAAAGAAGCCTTGGTCTGGTCGCAAGAGCCCTCGCCAACTCAAGCTTCTTTTTATCTGATATGGTAAGGCTACCAGCAGGCTTATCCTTTAAATCCAACATACCACAAAAATTAAGGACATCCTCGGCTATCACTCGAGCCCTGTTAGAGTCGGGCTCTCTTAAGAAAGCCCCTATCATTACATTGCTTAAGACGCTTAACTCTTTCAAGGGCTTCACTATTTGAAAAGTTCTGACCGCCCCCCTTTTAGCTATCTCATATGGTGGAAAACCAGTTATATCTTCTCCAAGGAAATATACCTTCCCTGAAAAGGGTCTATAATAACCTGTAATGCAATTAAAGAGCGTTGTCTTCCCAGCACCGTTGGGACCTATAAGCCCTACAATTTCCCCCTCGTTCACCTTGAAAGATATGTTATTATTAGCGATAAGTTCACCAAATTTCATTGTCAGGTTAACAACCTCAAGGATCGGTTTCATTTTAACTCATACCCTCCTTCTTAAAGAGGAGAAAAGTCCCACAACCCCTTTAGGCTGGCTCGTAGAAACAAGCATTATGAGGAAGCCAAAAATTATTAAATCTATACCTTTACCTGTTCCCCCTATAATGGCACGTGTATATTCTGAAAGTGGAACAAGAATAACAGCTCCTACAAACGGACCCCAAAGATGCCCAGCTCCACCTAAAACGCAGACAAGAACTATCATTATAGAAACATCAAGAGACATAACCGTTGAAGGCTCTATTCTAAGCACATATTGGGCATAAAATGTTCCACACAAAGCTGTCAAAAACGCCGAAATCATCATGGCATACAGTTTGTACCTTCCCGAATTGACACCCAAAGCCTCAGCAGCCTCCTGACTTTCCTTTATAGCTCTCAAATAATATCCAAACCGCATACGCTCGAGCTTCCTCACAAGAAGGAAAACAAAGAGAAAAAAGGATAAGATTACATAAAGATAAGGGAGCTTATTCTTATAAAACATAAAATTATAAAATCCTTCTTCCAAAACAGGTAAGTCTATGCCAATCGCGCCTTCTAAATAATCCCAAACTTTGACCAGCTCCCCGAAAATTTCTACAATAGCGAAGGTCGCTATTGCAAAGTAGTGCCCCTTAAGCTTGAAGGTGGGATAAGAAATCAGCGCTGCAACTAAAGTAGCTATAATACCACCCGCTAAAGCTCCAAGCCATGGAGTAAGCGAAAAATCTCTAAGCAAAACGGTAGATGTGTAAGCCCCTATACCAAAGAAAACTGCATGACCAAAAGAAACTTGACCGGCATACCCTCCTATAATATTCCATGCCTGAGCCATTACAGCATAAAGCAAAGTCTTAATTAGAACATGGTAGAAAAATACACTCTTAAAGAATAAGGGAAGGATACCCAATGTTAATGCAACCAAAAATATCATTACCATCCAAATAACCCCCTTGGCCTTAAGAAAACAACCAAAAGATAAATAACAAAAACAATGACGTATTTAAAAACCGGAGCGATCAAAAAACCACCTAAACCCTCGGCAAGACCGATTATGATACCAGCCCAAAAAGCACCGCCTATGGATCCGAAACCGCCAAGAGCTACGGAAACAAAAGCTATAAGGGAAAATAAAACCCCTACCTCTGGAAAAACATAATAGAAGCTTGAAAGCATGCCTCCCGCCACTCCAACACAGGCTCCTCCTATCCCAAAGGTTAGAGCAAAGATCTTTTCCGTATCAATCCCCATAAGCTGGGCAGCCTCTCTATCAAGTGCAGTAGCCTGGATAGCCCAACCAAGTTTCGTTTTTCTAATCATAAAGTAGATAACAAGCGTGACTACTATAGAGGCAACTCCTGCAAAAACCTGTGGAGCTCCAATACATACTCCTCCTATAACTATTCTAAGATCGCCAAGAAGGGTTTTGTTTAAAAACCTGTAATTTGGGCCCCATAAATATAAAGCGAGGTTTCTCAAGAAAATGCTTAAGCCAAAGGTGGCAAGAAGAGAAGCCAAAGCTGGTGCATTAACAACTTTCCTTATAAGGAGCTTATAAACTAAAAGCCCCAAAAGGAAAGTAAAGAGGGAAGCAAAAATCCATGAAATCACAGGGTCTATTTTCCAGAGAAAACCAAACCAGAAGCAAATATACATAGAAAGCATCAAAAACTCCCCATGCGCAAAATTAAGAACATCCATAACTCCATAAATCAAGTTTAACCCAACCGCAACAAGAGAATACACTAACCCCATCAAAAGGCTGCTCACTATAACCTGAATATATAAGAGCAATTATCCTCCCTCCCTACTCCACATTAAAAAGGGGGAC
>LGFB01000201.1 GCA_001508835.1 bacterium 42_11 | reverse complement strand
TATGGCCTTGGGGTCAGCGGAGCCTGCCCTTATTATGGCGTCAGCTAAAAGATACATGGCATCGTAAGCGAGGATTCCATTTACAAATTCTTTACACTCATCGTTATATTTCTTTCTATACTTTTCGAAGAACGGCTGTAAGGCTGGGTCTTCTGGAGAAACATGGTTTACCCAATAACTTCCCTCGAGAGCATCTCCCGCTATGTCCCACATGAAATCGGCATATCCGTCTCCTCCCATGAACACTACATCTTTAATTCCAAGCTCCTTTGCTTGCTTTATGGTGAGGGCCATCTCCTTTCCCATATTGGGAAGGATTATAACATCGGGTTTTGCTTTTGCTATTTCTGTTAACTGGGCTCTAAAGTCCACATCTACGCCTCCGCGGAAGGCCAGGTCTGCCACAATTTCTCCTCCGTATCTCTTGTAGTTCTTGATAAAGAATTCACGAAGCCCTTGAGAGTAGTCACTGCTGACATCGTAGAGTATCGCGGCTTTCTTCAAGTTTAGCTTCTTGGCAGCATAGTAAGCCAACACCTTTCCTTGATAGGGGTCTGTGAAGCATATTCTGAAGGAATAGGGTCTTACCTTTCCGCTTTCATCTACCGTTACCCTGGGATTGGTAGAAACTGTTCCTATCTGTGGAATTCCAGCACGGTTAACAAGCGGAGCCACCGCTATGTTTACTCCTGAGGAGTTTGCTCCGACTATTGCTACCACCTTGTCCTGCTCAATCATTCTCCTCACAGCGTTAACTGCGTCTTCTTGGCGACTTCTGAAGTCATAGGGAACGAGCTCGATTTTCATTCCTCCCGGTAATATGCCTGAAGCGTTAATCTCCTCAACTGCAAGCTGTGCCGCTTTAACCTCCGTTTGTCCGTAAGCTGCCCAGTCGCCCGTTAAAGCTGCTAAGTATCCCACTTTGACTACCGTCTCTGCGTTTGAAACTCCTACAAGCATTAGGGTTAAGCATATCGCTATCAAGAGCTTTTTCACTAAAAGCCACCTCCTTTAAAAAGATTAAATTGTTTACACCTCTTTTATTTTACGATAAAATATAGACTCGTGTAAAGGTGTGTAGCTACATCGGGAGGTGTTTAGTTTATGAACTGCGATATTAATGTAACTCCCTTTGACATTTTAAAGGCTTATAGATTTCTTAAGGATAAGGTGCTTGAAACTCCCTTAGAGAGAAGTGAGCCTTTGAGCAGGCTTGCAGGGGGAAATGTTTTCTTAAAGCTCGAAAACCTTCAGGTTTGTAGAAGCTTCAAAATAAGGGGTGCCTTGAATATAATGTTCAACCTTCCCCATGAATTGAGGAGGAAGGGTGTGGTGACCTGTTCGAGTGGGAATCACGCTCAAGGTGTGGCTATAGCTGCTCGTGAGCTTGGGATAAAAAGTGTTATAGTTGTTCCTCAGGATTGTCCCGAGACCAAAAAGGAAGCTATAAAGATGTTCGGCGGAGAGTGGGTAGATCTTGTGGAGCACGGCCACGGTTACGATGAGGCCTATGTAGAGGCGGAGAGGATATCTAAGGAAGAGGGATTACCTTTTATTCCTCCAGGGGAACATAAGCTTGTTATGGCTGGTGCTGGGACTATAGGATACGAGGTAATGAAGGAAAATCCCGAGGTTGATGCAATGCTTATCCCTGCTGGTTCCGGCGGATTGATGCTTGGCATAGCTACTATAGTTAAGGCTATGTCCCCGAGGGTTAAGATATATGGGGTTCAAAGTGAGGCGTCTCCACCTTGGTATTATTCTTGGCAGGCTGGAAGATTGGTTGATGTAGAATATAAGCCAAGCCTTTCTGAGGGTACGTGGGGGAGCATTAAAAGATGCATGCTTGAGTTTGCAAGAGACAAGGTGGATGGCTTCATCCTGGTTTCTGAGGAAGATATAAGAGATGCTATAGCCTTTTCTGTCAAGAAGCTCCATATTTTGGTTGAGGGAGCTGGTGCCCTGGGGATAGCAGCCGTTCTTTCAGGCAAGTTCGATGTTAAAGGAGGAAACGTGGTTCTCATTGTAAGCGGGGGGAATATCGAAGGAGAGGTTTTAAAGAGGATATTATGAGGGTATAAGGTAATTGACAGGGGTTACCCTCCGTTGTAAAATGAATACCAATATCAGCTTAATTAAATCAAAGCGGGAGGTGTTCTTTCTTATGGGGTGCGTCGTTTTGTCGAAACCATAAAGGCGGATTTTAAGGCTATCAGGGAAAGGGACCCTGCTCTTCCTCGAGGTTTCCTCGGGATTCTGGAAGCCCTCTTGTGCTACCCCGGATTTCATGCCATATTCTGCCACAGATTTATACATTTACTTCACGCAAAGCTTAAAGTTCCCTTTCTTCCTCGTTTACTCTCTCAGATCGTTCGTTTCCTTACAGGCATAGAGATTCATCCTGGTGCTAAGATAGGCAAGGGGTTTTTCATTGACCATGGCATGGGAGTCGTTATAGGTGAGACGGCCGAGATTGGCGATAACGTTACCCTTTACCATGGTGTTACTCTTGGAGGAACGGGTAAGGAGAAGGGTAAGAGGCATCCGACCATTGAAGATGGAGTTGTTGTGGGGGCTGGTGCGAAGGTCTTAGGAAACATAAGAATCGGAAGAAACTCTCGCATTGGAGCTGGAAGTGTGGTTTTAAAGGATGTC
>LGFB01000200.1 GCA_001508835.1 bacterium 42_11 | reverse complement strand
TTCTTAAGGTGTGGTATTCGGTGTAAAAAGCGCAGGAAGACGGCGTTAAAGGGAGTGGGGTATAATCCTGGATTTGTTCTAAGTAATGTCCCAGTCCCTTTATATAGATGGCTAAATCCCATGCATCTTTTAATGTCGCACCGGGGTGTCCCGAAATAAAGTATGGTATCGCATAAAGCTCCTTGTTAAGGGATCTTTTTTCTTTTTCAAAAAGTTCTATGAATTCCTCATAAACCTTGAAGGAGGGTTTTTTCATTATTTCAAGAACGTGGTCTTTAACATGTTCTGGTGCCACGGATAGATGCCCTCCTATGAAGTTTCCTCTAATAAGTTCTCTTAAATATTTTTTATCCTTTAGAGCAAGATCGTATCTGATCCCAGATGCTATAAACACATGTTTTACTTTCGAGATCTCTTTAACCTCACTTAATAGCCCAAGCTGGTTAGAAAAGTCCACTTCCAGGTATTTGCATACCTGTGGAAATAGGCACTCTCTGTTATGACAGCTTCCTGGCACTTTATTTAATTTGCACCTGAGTTGGTACATATTCGCTGTGGGGCCGCCTATATCTGAAATTGTTCCCCTGAACAATTTATGAGAGGTTAGCTTAACAGCCTCTTGGAGGATAGAGCTTTTGCTTCTTGAAATTACTTGCCATCCCTGATGCATATTTAAGGAACAGAATGTGCAGCTTCCGAAGCATCCTCTATGAGAAGTTATGGATGTAATAACCGTATCTAATGCAGGTATTCTATCCCTGTAGTAAGGGTGTGGTAACCTCTTGAACGGTAGGGAATAAATGAAGTCCAAATCTTGGGTTGTGTATACCGGTGGAGGATTTTGTATCACGTATCTTTTTCCATCCTTTTGAACCAAGGTTAACCCTCTTTTTAGGCCTTCCATGAGCTTTTGCTGGAACTCAAAATAAGCATCTTTATCATTGGCTACATCCTCGAAAGAAGGGAGTAATAGAAAATCTCTGTTCTTAAAAAGATCACTAAACTCCCTTTCGCTCAAAGAATAAACTATGCCGGGAATTTGATATATCTCATGCCATGGCCTTTGTAGTGAAAGCTTTTTTGCTATTTCTATTACCTGCTTTTCTCCCATCCCATAGACCAAAATTTTTGCTCTGGAATCTAAGAGAACCGAATGTCTTACCTTGTTTTCCCAATAATCGTAGTGAGAAAATCTCCTTAGGCTTGCCTCTATTCCGCCTAATACAATGGGAATATCAGGGTAAAGTTCATGAACCATGTTTGCATATACTATGGTAGCCCTGTTTGGGCGCTTACCAGGCTCTCCGTTTGGAGTATAAGCATCGTATTCCCTTCTTCTTTTGTTAGGGGTATAGTTAGCCACAAGGGAATCTACGCTTCCAGCTGTGATGCCGAAGAATAAGCGAGGTTTACCTAAAACTTTAAAAGAGCTTTTGTCTTTCCAATCCGGTTGGGGAAGAATTCCAACTTTAAAGCCTTGGGATTCTAATACTCTCCCTATCACAGCTGCACCGAAAGATGGATGGTCCACATATGCATCGCCGGTAATTATTATTATATCTAACTCGTTCCAACCCTTTTTCTTTGCTTCTAATATGTTTACAGGTAAAAAACCGTTCATTCTGGTTTCACCTTCCTAAAGCTGGGCTATAAGATAATACCATAAGAGATGTGTGGTAAGCAAATCTGAAACACCTTGACTTAATGGTCCTTCTCTATTATACTTATTACCAGGTTGGGCGGATAGCTCAGTGGGAGAGCGCCTGCCTTACAAGCAGGAGGTCGTAGGTTCGAGCCCTGCTCCGCCCACCATTTTATTTAAATTCTTGGTTAGTTCTCCCCATTTCTTTTGAAGTTTTTGACCGTCCCCAAGATTTAAAATTCTCCTCTCCTTTAGAGCTTCCTGTGTATAAGTTTTTTCTTTTTTAAGCGTCTGAAGTTAAAGACCATCAAAATTGCTTGACTTCAGGTATATGCTTTATTTAGGGAGAGCATAAAGTGCGCTTGTATAAAATGAACGCCTTGCTTAAGTTAAGAGGATGATCGTTTTGCTTTTTAGGATCAGGTATTTCTACAACAATTCGCCCTTGACCACTTGACTTAATGAGCCTTCTCTATTATACTTATTACCGGACCGGGCAGATTGTCAAAGATGCATTAAAGGCTTTCATCTGCTTGGGTTTTAGGTGTGCGGGGCTGTGGTGTAGCACGGTTAACACACCTGTCTGTCACACAGGAGATCGCGGGTTCAAGTCCCGTCAGCCCCGCCATTATTTAAAAGATCCTTGAGTAGTGGCGAGATAGCTCAGGTGGTAGAGCAGCGGACTGAAAATCCGTGTGTCCCTGGTTCGACTCCAGGTCTCGCCACCATCCTGTAGTGAATAATGGGCGGAAGTAGCTCAGGTGGTAGAGCGTCTCCTTGCCAAGGAGAAGGTCGCGGGTTCAAGTCCCGTCTTCCGCTCCATTGTGTTATGGCGGTGTAGCCAAGCGGTAAGGCAGGGGACTGCAAATCCCTTATACCCCGGTTCGAATCCGGGCGCCGCCTCCAACTGAATAAAGGGTTTTAATAGATGCTCCGGCGTAGCTCAATCGGCAGAGCGGGTGGCTGTTAACCACTAGGTTGCAGGTTCGAGTCCTGCCGCCGGAGCCATTTTTTTATT
>LGFB01000199.1 GCA_001508835.1 bacterium 42_11 | reverse complement strand
TTACCCTCACATTTGCGCTCCTTTACACCATATTAGGGGGGTTTAGAAAGGTAGTTGAGACTGATATTCTTCAGTTTTTCTTGGTCATTATAGGGGTTTTTATCGTCTTCTTCTTTTCTATTAAAGCGGTAGGAGGATGGAGTAAAATTCAGGAAATAGCTTCTTCTTACCCCTCTTCCTTCTCAAGGTGGGAGATAGTCTCCTTCTTTATAGTTTTTTCTTTTCCCTTATGGGCTGATCCATCCTTTTATCAAAGGTGTAGTGCTGCAAAAGACCCCAGGACTGCAAGCCTTGGAATAGCTTTCGTGGGCTTGGTTGATTCGTTTATGACTTTCGTTGGTTTAGGTATAGGTTTAGCGGGTGTTTACATAATTGGCAACAATGCCAATCCTGATACAATATTTCCATCTTTAGTCGAGACCATTCTTCCTACAGGTTTGAGGGAGCTCGTTGGTTTAGCTATCCTTTCTGCGGTAATGTCCACAGTGGATAGTTATCTTTTAATTGCTGGGGGGGTATTTGCCAACGATATTCTTCATCCCTTGGGGCTTAAATGGGATGGGGTAAAACTTTCTAAGATAGGAACTTTCCTTTCAGCAATATTTGCTTTTTTAAGCCTCTCTATTTTTAGTGACATAATAGACGCCGCTATCTTTGCCTTTTCTCTTTTTGCTTCTACTTCTTTAATCCCACTCGTTTTAGCTTTGGTCTTAGGACCAAGGAGTGATTTTGTGCTTCCCTCGTTAGTTAGCATGTTTGCCGGAGGTGTTACTGTAATTGCGTGGAAGCTTTTGAAGTTGGGAGATACATCTGTTTCTGTTCTTTATGGGCTTGCCATATCGGGAGGTATTTGGCTGCTACTTTTTTCATTCCGAACATTTAAACACCTAAAGACACGGGGATAGTTGTTGATAGAGCCGAAGTTTAGTTGTTTGAGTGTAATGACAAATTGATAAAACGGTTTTTGTGCTGTTATACAATTGCCTTTTTTGATTATTTGGTGTAATATTTTAAGTGTTAGTATTGTAGAGAGTTGTTAAGCAAATAGTATTATGTCAGAGCCTAGGAGAGTCGAGATGAGTTAAGACTTAAGGGGGGGTGGTTAGATGAGTAAGGAGCTTTATAAGAAGATGGTTGACGAGACTGTAGCTGCAGCGAACTCGGTGCTTGGAGTGATTAGGGAGAAGAGGGGGACGCAATTTAAGTTAACCGACTGTCAGCCTTATGTGGATGCGGTTAACGGTATGAAAGTGGGGCCTGGTCAGTCTAAGGAGGTTATAGACCTTCATGTTCAATCGGTTAATGCTCACTATGAGATTTTAAAGAGCTTGACTGACTATATACGGCCAGAGGACGACCCATTTGTTGAGCATTATCAAACGCCACCTATATTAGAGATACTATACGAATTGGATCCTGAATTTAAGAAGTCCATGTGGAAGTTTATCGATGCCATTGCAGCTAACAAGGCTTTAATCGGTCGTGAGGCTGCAAGGAGATACGGTGGTATGTATGGTCTCACGTGTGTAGTTGATTTTGGGATGTCCGTAGGTTCTGTTCCGAATGTCGTTAATAGGATTTTGCAGAACCTTGATATTCCTAAGGAGCACAAGAAGACAATCCTTGCATCTAAGTCTTGGGGAATGAACACCTCTTATGGAATTGGTGCAGCTTTCCGTGCTGCTGTTGAAAGTGGCAAGAGCCTTGCTGAGGCTGAGCAGGCTGAAGTTGAACAGCTTCAGTTTATTTATCGTGAACCCGTGGAAGCCCAAGCCAAATTAATGGAAGCCCATGGCCACACTTCCTTTGATGTTCGCAAATATATGCAGCAATATAAGGAGAGAATGAGGCCGTATGTCGAGGCTGCGTTGAAAGCGGGTGTTCATCCGGGCAATATCGTTGTAGTCCCAGCCTATTGTGTTGGTGATGTGGGCCATCACATAGCTCAGTCTGCTTATAACATGTTTAAAGATGATGTTGCCTTTGCTATTTATGAGTCAGTGACGAAGGTGATGGAGAATACACTTTACAGAGGGCTTGATAAGGATGCTTACAAGAGTGAATGGGATGTTTTAGCAGTAGCTACTGGCTCTACCGCTTGCGCAACGGTTTACATCTTATGGAAGGACAGCTTTACTGTTCCAATGGTAGTTGATCTCTTGGTCAAGCGTTTCTATAACTATGCCGCTATGAATCCGAAGCGTGGTGAAGCTGACGAGCTTCATAATGCAGACTTCTTGGACATGCTTGTCAGGGGAGAGAGCATACTCGATATCGAACCTAAAGGATCTGGTGGAAAGATAAGGGGTATAGAGATAGACTTGAGCCCGATAGATCAAAACGATGTAATTTCCAATCCACAACGTTACACATATCCTGGTTGTGCTATAACCCAGCGCTTTGCTGCATTGATGAAATTGGCTGACTTCCCATGCTACCTTACTCCTGAGGTTGTTACAGCTACAATAATGACCAACATCATTGCTCTTAATCCTTCCAAGGTACCTGCACCTGTCAGAGGTTGTAAGAATTGTGCAACTACCATGCTTATCAAGAGGAACGTTCCTTACGTTACCGGTGAAGGTAAGGGAGCTAAGGGATACTGTCAGTGGGATGTAGCTGTGTAGCAGAAGTTAATGGAGTATAAAAAGCCTATATAGAAAAGGAGCGTTACCGCCGACCATTAATGGTCGGCGGTA
>LGFB01000198.1 GCA_001508835.1 bacterium 42_11 | reverse complement strand
CCTAAAACCAGAAGGAAACTCTACATCCAGGTATGAAGGATTAGGCGTTACCCCACTAAATTCTTTGGAGTAAAACTGGGCAAAGTAACTCGAAGGCAAGCCAGGCGAATCCACATAAACCTGAGCTATTACCCTTAAAGGATTATTAGCAGCCCATGCCTCTAAAAGAGGTGCTCCATTTCCGTATCCCACCAAGTAATGCTCCCCGTAGATAGAAAAATATCGATTAGACATATAAAAGCCCATCGCCGCATTAACATACTCTAACTCCTCTTCCAAACTACCCCATCCACCTTCGGCAGGTTCCAGTATGAAAAGGCCTTCTCCTCTTTCGTCAGCCAAATCCTTCCATCCGCTTTTTACGAGAAACTCACCGGTATCAACGCCGTCAGGAACCGCAATAACCGTATAATAAGAACGTATAGGAGTTTCATAAGGAATGTAAATTTTCGCGGTGCGCTTTTTACCTCCTACATCAAAGGATTTCTCCCAACAACCTACCATCTCCAGCGGGAGCCTATTAGCGCGAGTGTAATCGTAATCAGGCGGGTCTCTGTCATCAAGCGAGGTTGCCGTAGGTAGTTCAGAAATGCCGGCTCCCTGAGAGCCAATTCCACATCCCCACGCAAGGAGTGAAACGATGAATGCGCAAACCATAACGACCCCCATACCCCACTTTCTTCTCTCTTTCATTCTTTTCCCCCCTTATTAAGACAGATAATTAAACAAAAGACTTTCAAGGCAATTTTAACATAGACATAACCGCCTGTAAATATACTTTGGAAGCCACTTCCATTATGTGGAAGCGAAAATTTCCAATTTAATACCTCCCTGCAAAAAGCATGAGTCTAAAATAAAATGTTTAAGGTATAAAAGAGGTGATGACACTGATTAGGTTCTCTGTATGTCCTCACGATATCCTTAAAGGGAAGGAAAGATGGGAAAGCTTCGCCAAGAGACTCGAAGAGATATTAAAAGAAAAGGTGATTTTTGAGCCGATTCCTGATTTTAAAAAAGAATTCGAATACATAGAAAAGGGGGATCTTCACCTTTACTACGTCAGTCCCCGTTCCTTAAGAAGAGCCCTCAACAGGGGCTACAAGCCAGTGGCGAAGATTAAAAACCAGAAAGATAGATACTTTTTGCTGACCAGAGGAGAGCTTCCCCCGGAAGGAGAGATACTCATAGCCTTACCCTTCTTGGAGGCAGGGGGTTACGCCCTTCTGGGGATCGACATAGAAAGGGTTAAACTCGCGTTCGTAAAAGATTATAATGATGCAACCCCTTTTCATCTTGACAAGATAAAAAGGGGGGGTTAAATTGTTAATGCAACTACCGTCATTAAAAGGATTTTTGAAGATTTCAAAGCATTGTATGGGGAAAAGAGATTTCGTTTAACCACTGGAATGACAACCGAATTCTGTATCAGATTTGTTTGAGGTATGTCGATGTTGAAAATCTCGGCAAACAAAATATTAAATAACAAAAACAATAATCTGAGCCCGTGATTTAAGAGAATGGTAGCATTTTGGCCTTGCAGATAAAGGGCGACAAGTTTGCCTTACATTACCAGCTTTGCGGGAGGAAGAAAAAGGTTGTTAGAAAAAATCCCGTAACTGAAGACCCTAAAACCCTCATAGATGAACAAAGGATTAATTAAAATAAAAGAGCTTGTGGGTGGTGAGTTATGAAAACTCTGGATGAAATAATAAAGATTCTGAGTGAACGTAAAGATGAACTGAGGAAGAAGTATAAGATTAAAGAGATAAAGATTTTCGGCTCCTATGTAAAAGGAGAGCAAAAGGAGTCAAGCGATATAGACATCATAGTGGATTTCGAAGAATTTCCTACGTTTATTGAATTTATGAGAATTCAGGAGGAACTGGAGAAAATTCTGGGCGTAAAAGTTGATCTTCTCACCGAGGAGAGCATAAGCCCATTCATAAAGCCATACATAAAAGAGGTTGTGGCAATATGAAACTCGTAAAGCCATATCTTGAACACATCTTGCAGGAGTGCGAGTTCCTCATAGAGGAATCCAAAGAGATAGGGTTTAAAGATTTTACTAAAAACCCTGTTCTCATGCGTGCTTTTGTGAGAAGCCTTGAAGTAATAGGTGAAGCTGTTAAAAATTTGCCAGCGGAGTTCAGAGAGAAATATCCGGAAATTCCATGGAAAGAAATCGCAGGGATGAGGGACAAACTTATCCACGAATACTTTGGCGTGAATTACAAAATCGTGTGGAAAACCATCGAGCGAGAGATTCCAAGTTTAAAATACAGAATTGGGGAAATTATGAAAAAAGAGGGGTGGAGATGAATTTTAAAAACCCGCCAGAAACTTGGAAGGTTGTGAGATCGGCTCTTTCCCTGAAGACTTTTTACGAAATTGAGACAAAACTTCAGGGTAGCTTCTAAACCTGAAGATTTTTTAATCTTGGGGAAACAATCCGGAAAAGTTCCACCCGAACGCAAACGTAACCTTAAGTTTCGTTGCGCCTTCTTATACGATGCCACATTTATTTGTTTTGAAAGCGAAAATTTCCAATTTAATGCCTTCTTGCAAAAAGCATGAGCTTAAAATAAAATGTTTAAGGTATAAAAGAGGTGATGACACTGATTAGGTTCTCTGTATGTCCTCACGATACCCTTAAAGGGAAGGAAAGATGGGAAAGCTTCGCCAAGAGACTCGAAGAGATATTAAAAGAAAAGGTGAT
>LGFB01000197.1 GCA_001508835.1 bacterium 42_11 | reverse complement strand
GGCGTTCCATATATACCGGGTTCATCTTTAAAGGGTAAAATGAGGGCTTTGCTGGAGCTCAAGGATGGAAAAGGGGATTATAAATTAGGTGATTATACTTTTGAAAATTTAAGTAAGTTTTGGGGAAAATACTCGGAGCAGGTTAAAAATAATAAGAATATTGAATTTGAAGGTAAGCCTTGTGCCTGTGGTAAATGCGATATTTGTAAGCTTTTCGGTGTTCCTGCAAATAAGAATAAGTTTCCCTTGAATCCTACGCGCCTTTTGGTTAAAGATGCTTTTTTAGATGAGGAGCATTTTAAGGAAAAATTTGAAAGTGCTGAGCTTCTTGAATTAGAGTATAGTGAAGTTAAATATGAAAATGCTATTGATAGGCTTACCTCGGTGGCTAACCCGCGACAGGTAGAGAGGGTTCCTGCGGGAGCCCGTTTTAACTTTTCAATGAGCGTGAAGCTTTTGAGTGAAAAGGATGCCGACCTTTTAAAGACTCTTATAACCGGTATGAGGCTTCTTGAAGATGATTATCTTGGTGGACATGGCTCAAGGGGGCATGGGGTTATCAGCTTTATGGATATAAGTATTGCCTTTAGGGGGCGTTCCTTTTACGAGGGGGAAAAGAGCGAAGAAAGATACAAAGACTCCTTTAAGGGCCTTTCAGAGTTGGAGGATGCGAAGATTGTGAATTGGGTTCGCGAAAGGGTTAATGAGGAGAAGGGCGAAGGAAAATGATGGTTTTTAAGCTTTTCCCGAAGGAGAAAACCACCCTATTATGGAAAGACCTGTGTTTTGGCTCTTCATCGTTATTCGGAGCGTTATCAAATGGAATGGTGGAGTTATACGGGGAAGAGGAACTTTGTAACTTTGCTAAAGCTGTTTCTGAGGATGAGATAAAGATATCTTCCTTGTTCCCCTTATTAAGGTGGGGGGGCGAGGATATACTATTTTTACCGCGCCCAATCCTTCCTTATGGACGGAAGAGGGAAGCTGAAGGTAGAAGTTCAGAAGTCAAAAAGGTGAAAAAGGTGAAGTGGCTGTCTTTTGATGCGTTTTTTGAGTTAGGGAGGAGCATCGTTTATGATGAATCGGAGAAGGCTTTTTATCATGGGTATGACTTTTCCATCGATGGAATTTGGGAGGATATTTTTTATGTCCCCGGTATTGTAAAAGAGGAGCTTAAAAAGGTTTTCCCTTTTGCTAAGCTGGAGCGTCCTCACGCTTCCATAGATAGATTAGATTACTCTTCAAACCTTTTCTTTACGAATGAAATATTGGTCGCATATCCGTTGGGATTTTACTTTATCTGTGAGCTTTCTGAATATTGGAAGGAGAAGCTGATTAGTGTTGTTAAGTTCATCGCTGATGAAGGGCTTGGCGGGGGAAGAAGCGAGGGAATGGGGATTTTCAATAGGCTTGAGATAGAAGAGAGAAATATCTTTCCTCAGGTTAAAAGTGTGGTAGGCTATGTGGGACTTTCCCGTGTCTATCCTTTAAGGGATGAGATTGACAATGTATGTTACTTTTCTTTGGTTAAGGATGACGGATTTGTTTATATGGGAGGGGGAAGGAGCATTAAAAAGTCAAGGGTGATGATGCTTTCTGAAGGATCCTTTTACAAGGGTGAGGTTAAAGGAAGGCTTTTTGAGGAGAAGTCCGGAGATATTCGGATTTTTAGAAATGGAAAGTCGTTTCTCGTTCCGGTAGGTGATGTAAATTGAGGGTTAAACTTAGGTCTTTAACCCCAATATTTATAGGTGGTGGAAAGGAGTACGCTTTTTACCCAAAAGTTGATTACGTTGTAAAGGATAACTATATATATGTGATAGACCAGCTTAAGCTCTTTGAGCTTTTATCTAAGAACGAAGGGTTAGTCGATGATTATGTCAAGTCCATTAAGGAAGGGAAGAATGTAGGAGATTTTATTAATGACCTTAAAAATGATGGAATAATAACTAAGGATGATGTTCGCGGTCTTATAAAGGGTAAAATTTATTTTAAGTCAGCTTCAGGAAAAAATAGAGATGTCAAAATTGAAAGGTTTGTATCCTCCGCTTTGGGTAAATATATACCTGGAAGTAGCGTTAAGGGGGCTATAAGAACGGCTGTAGCTTATTGTTATTTTAAGCGAAAGAAATTAAAAACCGCCGATGTGTTGAATGCTGTAAGGCATGAGAGAAAGAATCCTAAATTTGCTTATCAGAACGCAGGTTTGCAATTTAAAACGTTTTCGGCCAGATTTACAAGTTCGGAAAAGTATGATGCCAAGGACGACTTTTTAAAGCTTTTGAGGGTCAGAGATAGCGAACCCTTAGCCCAGGATGATTTCAAAATATTTCAGTGTTATTCGTTTCATCTCAAGAGAGAAAAAAGTGAACCTCCCATGTTTCTTGAGTGTTTGGATGAGGGCAAAGAGGTAGAGCTTGATATAAGGCTTTTTAAAGGAAAAAGTCCGCTTTACAATTTAGCTTCGGATTTTTGGGAGTTTTTAAAGGGATACGAAAGGGATGCCATTCTAAAGATATTCGAGTTGCTTAATGAATTTGCTAAAGACTTCATCAAGCATGAAAGGGGAAATCATGGAACTAAAATTTATAATAAAATTTATGATGAGCTTGAAAGGTATATAAATGGCAAAGGAAACTCTGCTTTAATACTTTTGGGTAAGGGAACCACCTTTTTCGGAAAGACCATAGACATGGTTTTTAGTCCCGAAGAGTTTGAAAGGATGAG
>LGFB01000196.1 GCA_001508835.1 bacterium 42_11 | reverse complement strand
GACGTCACAACTTCCGCACCGCTTTCTACTATACCACGTGCTATGGCCTCGTTTCCCAACAAAAGCCTTTCCATCAAATACTGCCCTCCCTTCTCAGAACCGATAAAAACTCCTCCGGCACCTTAACCATTTTACCATCTTTATTAACAAAACAGTGTTTTGTTCTACCCAAAGCTATAAGCTTACCATCACGCTCTACCCTGTAAAAAAAACTTACCGAATAATCCTTAACCTCTTCTACTTTAACTTTAATCGTGATGAGATCATCATAAAATGCTGGTGACTTATACCTACACCAAGACTCCACAGCTGGCATAAATATGCCTCTTTTTTCAAGTTCCGAATAAGGAAAACCCAGAGCTCTACAGAATTCCGTCCTACCAACTTCAAACCAATCTAAATATCTTCCATAATAGACTATCCCCATCTTATCCGTTTCCCCATAACGAACTCGCAAGCTTATCTCCACTTCCATTTAATACCCCTCCTAAAAATAAGCCGTGGCCGTGCACCCACCTTCGATCAACTTCCCCAAGACGTCCTTCAAGCCTTCAGCTCCGGCCAAGCACCCCCGTGGCACCCAGAGACTACCGCTTACCGTTGCTCCCTTCCGGGCCTGGCGGGGTTCACGGATCTCTGCCGCACGGGACCCAACCCTCAACGCCTCCAGCTTGAAGCTGCTCTTAAGGAAGGTGGCCTCTTGGCGGGAATTCAACCCCGCTTTAGCGGATTGCGGGTTCAGGGCACCGCTACCTCCCCATCTAGCACGACCACGGCTTTTCCTCAATAAATATATGGCGGAGAGGGAGGGATTTGAACCCCCGGGGCGGGATCAACCGCCCACTCGCTCTCCAGGCGAGCGCCTTCGACCGCTCAGCCACCTCTCCGCACGCTCTACCCCTACTGGCGGAGAGAGCGAGATTTGAACTCGCGAGGCGGCTCTAACACCGCCTACTCGATTTCGAATCGAGCGCCTTCGACCGCTCGGCCATCTCTCCGCCTATTTTCTCTTTTTAGCAAAGAAAGACCGCAACAATTCGCGGCTCTCTTCCGCCAAAACCCCTCCCTTTACCTCCACAAAATGGTTCAAGCTCTCATGTTGCAATACATTCATAACACTTCCTGCTGCACCAGCACGAGGATCAGCCAATCCATAAACAAGCCGCTTAACTCTGGCTTGAACCATCGCCCCCGCACACATAGGACAAGGTTCAAGCGTTACATATATAACAAGCTCCGTTAACCGCCACGTGCCAAGCTTAGAAGATGCTTCTTTTATGACAAAAATCTCCGCATGCGCCAAAGGATCTTGTAACTGCTCTCTCCTATTGTGAGCACGAGCAATTATCTCATCTCCTATTACGCCTACTGCTCCAACCGGAACTTCATCCTCGTCCGCTGCTTTTCTGGCTTCTTCAAGAGCAACTCTCATAAAAAGCTCATCTTTATCTATTAGATCTATTATCTCCATCCTTACCTACTTTCCAATTTAAATGGCGCGCCCGAGAGGACTTGAACCCCCAACCCGTGGATCCGTAGTCCACTGCTCTATCCAGTTGAGCTACGGGCGCGCTTAATAAATGGCGGTGAGGGAGGGATTCGAACCCTCGAGAGGGGCTACCTCTACTCGCTTAGCAGGCGAGCGCCTTCGACCTGCTCGGCCACCTCACCCCTTTAATCACTCGTAAAAATTTTAACAAGCCATAAGAAGATTGTCAAGGCATAAAGAGACTCCATCGAAATTAAGAGATGATACCTAAAAAGACTTGTTTTATAGACAAAATATGCGATAATCTTGATAAGGGACAAAAGCGAGAGGGGAGGAGAGAAGAGGTGAAAATTCTGGTAGTAGATGACAGTAAGCTTATCAGAACCCTACTCAGAGATATTTTAACAAAAGAGCTGAAGTGCGAAGTTGATGAAGCTATAGATGGAAAAGAGGCAAGAATCAAAATCGAAGATAACACTTACGATCTTATAATCTTGGACATCTTCCTTCCAGACATCTTAGGAATAAACTTAATAGACTATTTTACAAGCTTAAAGAAGGATTGGACTCCGATAATAATTATCACTTCTGCCGAAAGCAAGGAATTCCTCAAAGAGGCACTTGAAAGAGGAGCTACCGATTACATAAAGAAGCCCTTCGACGAAATAGAAATAACTGCAAGAGTTAAAGCGGCTTTAAGAACGAAATGCTTATATAACGAGTTAAAGAGAGCAAACGAAAGGCTACAAGAAATGGCAATGATGGATGAACTGACGAGAGTTTATAATAGAAGGTATATAATGGCAATCTTAGAAACGGAATTTAAAAGATGCAAAAGGTACAAATCCCCCCTCTCGATAATAATAGGCGATATAGATCATTTCAAAAACATAAATGATACCTATGGACATTTAGTGGGAGACGAAGTCCTAAGGGCATGTGCAAGGCTGATTTTAGAAAACATAAGAGAAATAGATATAGCCGGAAGATACGGAGGAGAGGAATTCCTAATAATACTGCCGAGCACTACCTTAGACGGTGCTGTTATCGTAGCTGAAAGGTTAAGAAATAAGATAAAAGATACTCCCCTTGAAGTCTCAGATAAATTTCCTCCGATAAGCATAAATATGAGCTTCGGGATCTGCTCGTATCCAGAAAAAAATGTGGAAACGGAAAGGGATATGCTAAAATTAGCAGATGAGGCCCTCTACATATCAAAACAAAGGGGGAGAAACCAAACCACATTC
>LGFB01000195.1 GCA_001508835.1 bacterium 42_11 | reverse complement strand
TCTGGGCATATGCCCAGAGGACCTTTTATTTTTGTAATTCAGGGGGTGTTTGCAGATGATTAGAAAGCCGGTTGTTTTAGCTGGTGTTTTTGTAGCAGTTTGTGTTGCGCTATCTGGTTTATACGTTCCTATTGGTCCTACAAAGGTTTATCCCTTTCAGCACATGGTTAACGCTATTGCTGGTGTTCTGTTAGGTCCTGGATGGGCTGCTATTATTGCTACAATCGCTGCTATTATAAGAAACCTGCTTGGGGTTGGAACCATATTTGCTTTTCCCGGTGGAATTCCAGGAGGAATCGTGGTGGGCTTGCTTTATCGTTACATAAGAAAAGATTGGGTAGCCCTTTTTGAGCCCTTGGGAACTGGGCCAATAGGTGCAACAATTAGTGCATGGATTGTGGTTCCTTACATTCAAAGTAGTATAGGTTGGACGGCTCTTCAGACAGCCTTTTTGGCAAGTAGTATCCCGGGAAGTATCCTTGGTTTTATAGTTCTAAAGATAATAAGAAAGGGGGGTGTTTTAAAAGATGGAGGAGATAAGACCGGTTCCAGATAAGGATCGGGTTTTAACCGGTTTCGACTTGTTCCTTCTGTGGTTAGGTGCAGCTATTTCCTTGGCTGAGGTGTGGGCTGGTGGTATGCTTGCCCCTTTGGGCTTTGGTTTAGGAATGTTGGCAATACTTTTAGGGCATATAATAGGAAATACTCCCTTCGCTCTCGGAGGGGTGATAGGGACTAAGTATGGTGTACCTACAATGGTCACTTTAAGGCCCTCTTTTGGTATAAGGGGCTCTTATCTTGGGAGCGTACTAAATGTTATTCAGCTTATAGGTTGGACTGCTGTCATGCTTGTTGTTGCCGGTGATGCGGCTTACGCTGTGTATTCGGGAATCGATAAGAAGACATGGATAGTTCTGATAGGAATAATAACGACCTTGTGGGCTATAGGTGGCTCTAAGTATTGGAAGTGGGCGGGAAGGATAGGTGTTTTGGCGCTTGCAGGAGTTTGCATTATAGCGACCTACTCTATCTTAAGGGAAGGAATTCCCCAAAAAGCTCCATCAGGTATGGACTTTGGTCTCGCCCTCGATCTTGTCATAGCTATGCCTGTTTCGTGGCTTCCCTTGGTTAGCGACTATTCCCGCTATTCAAGGAGCATAGGTGGTGCCTTTTGGGGAACCTGGCTTGGTTATATGGTAGGTAGCTCATGGATGTATGCTTTAGGTTTGATGGCCTTCTTGAGCACTGGATCTACTGATGTAATTTCAGTCATGGTTAAATTGGGTTTCACTGGTTTGGCGTTGATTCTGATTTTGCTCTCCACAGTAACAACTACTTTTCTTGACCTTTATTCGGCAGCTATATCTTCTCTAAATATTAATCCTAAGTTAAATAGGACGTTAACCTTAATTGTTGCTGGTGTTATAGGTATTGCCATAGCTTTGGTGTTTCCTCCGGAGGCTTATGAAAACTTTCTTCTTTTCATAGGTGGAATGTTTTGTCCCATATTCGGAATAGTATTGTTTGACTACTTCGTTTTTAGAAAGGGAAAGATAGAGGTAGATGAACTTTATAAGGAAAGGGGAGGAAAATACTGGTATAATGGTGGTATAAATTGGTGGGCTTTAGCCTCTTGGGCGGTTGGTTTCACTTTATACGAGCTTATAGCTATTAAAGCTCCGTGGATCGGGGCATCAATTCCGAGTATGGTTATAGCAGGTTTAGTGTATTCCTTTAAGAGAGGGTGAAGGCTTTTGAGTTATGAAGGAGTGGCTCTTACGGTGGCCGGTTCTGACTCAAGCGGGGGAGCTGGA
Organism: bacterium 42_11; assembly: GCA_001508835.1. Classification (GTDB taxonomy): domain Bacteria; phylum Synergistota; class GBS-1; order GBS-1; family GBS-1; genus 42-11. The sequence continues at coordinate 936 of LGFB01000195.1, read as the reverse complement.
ATTCAGGCCGACTTAAAGACTTTCGCTGCCTTCAATGTATATGGAGCTTCCGTCATTACCTCTATAACCGCTCAGAATACAATGGGTGTTTATGCCGTATTTGATATTCCTCCCGATATTGTGGGGAAGCAATTTGATGCCGTAGCTGAAGATTTAGATATAGGAGCGCTGAAAATAGGAATGCTTTCAAGCAGTGAGATAATGGAGGTTGTAGCTGAAAAGATTAAAAAGTATGGTATAGAGAAAGTTGTGCTTGATCCCGTTATGGTTGCCAAAACGGGGGCACCTCTGATTAAAGATGATGCCATAGAAACTCTTAGGAGAATCATGGTTCCCTTAGCTTACGTTATAACTCCCAATATTCCGGAGGCTAAGATATTAACGGGTATGGAAATAAGGAACCCTATAGATATGAAGGAAGCGGCTAAAAGGATTTATGATATGGGCGCTAAAAATGTTCTTTTGAAGGGAGGACACTTAGAAGGCTATTCCAAGATCATAGATATCCTTTTCGATGGTAAAAGTTCTTACGTTTTCCAGGCTGACAGAGTTGAGACTAAAAACACCCATGGAACAGGCTGCACGCTCTCATCGGCAATAGCTGCGGGACTTGCCAAAGGTAAGGATATTTTCAAGGCGGTAGCTGACGCGGAAAGATACATTAACTTAGCTATAAAAGAAGCTCCTAAAAATATAGGGCATGGTTATGGACCGCTTTATCATAACGTTAGGATATGAAAAAGGAGTTTGATGTAAAAGATATTCTGAAAAAAGTAAAAGAAGCTGCCCCGTTGGTAGTCCAAATTACGAACTTCGTTTCTGCTTCTTTTCAAGCCGCTTGCACTTTAGCTTTGGGAGCTTACGCTATGATGCCCGTGAGTGAAGAGGAAATAGAAGATGTGCTTTCTAAAGCAGACTCTCTCTTGATAAATATTG
>LGFB01000001.1 GCA_001508835.1 bacterium 42_11 | reverse complement strand
CGAGGCTACCCATGGCTCTGCACCCAAATTTGCTGGGAAGAACATGGCTAATCCATGTTCCTTCATACTTTCAGGAGCGGAAATGCTTGAGTACATAGGCTGGAAAGAAGCCAAAGAACTAATAATAGAAGGCATTCAAAGGGCTATAGAGGAAAAGTATGTGACCTTTGATTTGGCCCAACAAATGGAAGGAGCAAGGGAAGTTTCTACAAGCGAATTTGGAGAGAGAGTAATTGACCATATAAAAAACATGTAGTAGAATAGTTAAACATCTTGCCACCCCCCCTAAAACACTTTAACAATCCCCTCTCACGGGTATGGTGAGAGGGGATTACTTTTAATCAAGATATGATAAAATAACCCTATGAATAGGTGGAAGGATTGGTATGAGCAAGCCAAAAGGGATTTAGAGAGAGCTAAAATCGATGTGGAGCACAGATACTACGAATGGGCCTGTTTTACTTGCCAGCAAGCTACAGAAAAAGTGATAAAAGCTTTAGGAATGAAAATGGGATTAGAACTATGGGGGCACTCTTTATTAGAAATGCTAAAAATTTTGGAAGAAGAAACGGAGATAGAAATCCCCCAAAATCTTAAGCTCATGGCAAAAGAGCTTGATAAATACTATATTCCCACGAGATACCCTAACGGGTTTCCAAGCGGTAAACCTGCAGATTATTTTTCCGAGATAGATGCCGAAAGGGCAATAAATGCGGCGAATAGTATCTTCAGGTTCTGTGAAAGCATTTTCAATAAATAGATATGACCTCTTAAATAGACTTCGAGAGATATCAAAAGAGTTAAAGACGCGGTTTCTTTATGTAGAAGATGTATTTCTATTTGGCTCCTTTGCCAGAGAAGAAGAAAGAGGGTTAAGCGACATAGACCTCTTAGTAGTGGTCAAGGAGCTTTCTAAAGAAAACTTTTGGAAGATCTTCAGCGAACTCTATGACTTCATCTCAGAAAAACTCGACATAGCCTTTGACCTCATAGTTATCTCAAAAGAAAGCTTCGAGCAAAACCCTAACAAATTCGGAAAAATCCTAAGAATTTGACCCAGATTTTCTTCTATAAAGCTCCTTATAGACTCTATAAGCTGCCATAACTTTCCTCACATAGTTTCTCGTTTCGCGGAAAGGTAGGCTTTCCGCCCACTCCTCCCAATCCTTAGCCTTTATGCTTTTAAGCCATCTGTCCACATTTCCGCTTCCCGCATTATACGCCGCCAAAGCAAGATAAAGGTTTCCCCTATATCGATCCAAAAGCTCCTTAAGATGTTTTATCCCAACCCTTATATTCACTTCCGGAACAAAAAGGGTGCCTCTTTCCCTTACTCCATAAGCCTTTCCAGTAAAGGGCATAAGCTGCATAAGCCCTATCGCCCCCGCCCAAGAAACCGCCTGTGGATCAAACCTACTCTCCTGATGGATAACCGCAAGCACAAGAAGTGGATCTACCTTTTCCCTCTTGGCAACCCGGAGAATATAATCATAGTGATCACCCAAAGGATAAGCCTTCCTCCATATAGTTATACTCCTAAACCCAGAATTAATGAGAAAATAAGCGTAGGCTATTGAAGAGCTGTAATTAGAAAGCTTTTCACTAACCAAGGAGAGAAAGTAGTTCCTCGAAGATATCTTTAAATTCTCAAGCAGGTTCACCCTAAGGAAAGCAATCTCCCAAAATCCGGTTTTATACAATCTCATTAAAAGCCTATCCTTAGGAAGGGGTGGCATCTTTTCGTTAGAAGATACCCCATATCTTCTGACGGTGTAATACTCTGTGGGGAAGGAAGCCAAAAGCTCGGCCTTTGCCTTATCCCGAGAATAAAGACCAACTTTAGAAAGATAATAAATCACCTTAGCGTAAGTTAAGCTTCCTTTATGATGATTAAATACCAATGTCCACTCCTTCATCGCATCTTTATACTTTCGGGAAACATATTTTTCCCATCCATCAAACCATGCCATCTCCAAGGCCCAATCAGAGGCCGGAAATTTACTCTTTAATAAATTCTTGAATTTAGGGTCACCAGTTAAGTAATACAGATAATAAACTATTAATGGCTTATTCTTCGAATCCTTCCTAAGTAAATTATAAAGCAAAGCGATACCCTCGCCTTTTTTATTAAGGCTCTCAGCAAGGTTAACGAATCTTCTTAACAAGGCCTCGCTAACAACGCCTCTTTTTAAAAGGGTCGTATAAGCGTTGAAAGCCTCCCTCTTAAGATTAAGCCTTTCTAAAGTCAATCCTTCCCAAAACTTCCTACCTGATTTTCTAAAATAATACAAAGCTGTTTTGTAATTATTTCGGTAATAGTAAGCCATTCCTACCCTATAAAGAAGCTCGCTTGAAGGTTTTTTAACCTTCCGATAAAGCTTAAGAAGCATATCGTTAGCCCATTCATCGTTAGGATCCTTCTCAAGAACTTTCAGAAGCCACTCAAGGGCTTTTTCATACTTGCCCATACTGTAAGCTATAGAGGCGAGTCTTCCGCAAGCGAGCTTCTTCAGATAATCGGTGCCCGAAGTCAAAACTATGAGGTAAAAATCATAAGCCTTCGTTAGACTTCCCATCTTCTCGTAAAGCTGGGCTATTCTGTAAGGCAATATGGCCTTAAGCTCCAATGGAAGCCCTTCCTTCTTCTCCCACAGCTCATTGAAACGAACAAAGGCTTCAGAATATTCCTCTTTATACATATGAATTAGCCCCATGTAAAATCTAACGTAAGGAGAAAGCTCTTTGCTTTCAGGTAAAATATCGCTATAAAGCTTCAATGCTTCGTCAAGCTTGTTTGCCATTCTCTTCTGATTGGCCAAGGAAATTACATCGTCGATTGAGGCACCGTAGGAAATCTCGGTAAAAACCAAAAAGAAGTAAACAAAAATAATACTACTTATTATTTTCCTCATCACCTTAACCTCCCTCTTCTTGAACCCCATAGAGGATACCATTATCTATGCTATAATGAGTTTGGAAAAAGCTCAAGGGTATAAGTAGAAAAAAATGAGGTGAGCTCATGTGATTTACATCGGGACCTCCGGTTGGTTTTATAGAGGATGGAAGGGATCCTATTACCCCGTCGAGCTACCTCAAAATAAATGGTTTAGTTTCTATGTGAAAGACTTTAATACCGTTGAGATAAACTCTACCTTCTACAGAGGAGCAAAAAGAAGTAACTTAAGAAAATGGAAGAAAGAGGTTCCTCCAGACTTCCTGTTTGCCCTTAAAGCCTTTAGGATAATAACCCATATTAAGAAGCTTAAAAACGCCTCCGAAGAAGTTCAGAGCTTTATAAAAGAAGCCCAAGGTCTGGAAGAAAACCTTGGGCCTATCCTCTTTCAGCTTCCACCATCCTTGAAGTGTTCACCAGAACTGCTAAGAGATTTTTTAAATCACCTTCCCGAAGGATTCAGGTTCGCCTTTGAGTTCCGAGATCCAAGCTGGTTCGATTCCAGAGAAGTAGAAGACCTCCTTACCCAGAAAAACTGCGCCTTTGTTATAGTAAGCGCTCCGAAATTGCCAGAGACCTTTAAGGTGACGGCCGATTGGCTATACATAAGGTTTCACGGTAAAACGACATGGTATAACTACCTCTACTCTGACAAGGAGATGGAGTTTTGGGCTTCCCGAATAAAAGAAGTTTCCGCCACTTTAAAAGATATCTTCGTATACTTCAACAATGACGTTAAGGCCTATGCCGTTCAAAATGCAAAGATGCTAAAAAATCTGTTATATTCCACAGGTTGAACATGTGCCCGTTGAACATGTAGAGCAACCTCCGCCAGACCCTCCCTTTCTGCGTAAGGTTTCACCCTTCAGCAATATGAGAGTCCTACTGCCACACTTTGGACAGCGAAACTCTCCCTTTTCAACCTGAAAGATTTCTCCACAGGAGGCACATTTAAACTCCCTCATAACCTTTCCACCTCCTCAAGAAGCTTCCTTAAATCTTCCCTTTCGAATACATATTTCGTATTACAGAATTTACATTCCACCTCTCCTCTGCCTTCGGAAAGCATTCTTTCTATCTCTTCCTTACCAAGCGATAGGATCATGGCCTCCACTTTATCTCTGCTACAGGTGCATTTAAATTCGACCTTCCGAGTTTCTAACCACTCAGGTTTTACGTCTTTTCCTAAGAGCTCCTCAACTATCTCCTCAGGCGTCATACCATCATCAAGTTTTCTACTTACCGAACCAAGCCTCGCAAAAGAGGCTTCAAGGAAAGAAACGAAACTCTCGCTTACCTCCGGCATAAGCTGTATTATAACTCCACCTGCCGAAGCTATCAACCTCTTAGGATTAACCAAAACCCCTAAAGCTACAGCGGAAGGAACTTGCTCCGAAATTCTATAGTATTCCGCTATATCAATGGCTATACCCCCGCTTACAAGCGGTATCCTTGTAATATAAGGCTCCCTCAATCCATAGTCCTTTATAACGATAAGTTCTCCGTCTCCCACCGCCTTCTCCACATCTATCTTCCCCTGCTCATTTGGAGGAAGATCTACATGAGGGTTTTTAATATAACCCCTTACTCCTCCTTGCGTATCAGCATCGGCTATCATGCCACCTACAGGACCATTACATACCACCTGAAGGGTTAGCCTGCCATTGGGAACTTTCATGTCCCAACCCATCATAACAGCAGCGCAAACCAGCCTTCCTAAAGCGGCAATCGATGTAGGAGACGCATCCTGACGCTTCCTTATTTCAAGCAACGTATTAGTAATCCTCGACGCTATTATCCTCACACTACCATCCAGAGCTACTCCTCTAACCATATAGTCCTCCTTCAAACAAACTCCCTCCCTTTCAAACTAAAGGAAAGTGACAAGCCACCCAATGCTCTGAAGAAACCTCCCTCATCTCCGGCTCCTTAACAAGGCACTCCTCTTTGGCGGAGGGACACCTTGGATGAAACCTGCAACCCGAGGGAAGGTCTATTGGATTCGGTATCTCTCCGCTTAAGAGGATTTCACCCCTTTTGGCTTTCACATCAGGAACGGGAATAGCAGAAAGAAGGGCTTTCGTATAAGGATGAGCCGGGTAGAGATAAAGGTCCCTCAGCCTGCCAAATTCCACTATCTTCCCTAAATACATAACCGCTATTTTATCACAAATATACTTTGCCGTAGAAAGATCATGAGTTATAAAAAGGTAAGTAAGATTGAGCTCCCTTTTAAGCTCTATCATCAACTCTAAAAGCTTCGCTCTAACTGAAACATCGAGCATGGAAAGAGGCTCATCCGCCACAACAAACTTCGGTCTTAAAATCAAAGCTCTTGCTATAACTACCCTTTGCCTCTGTCCCCCCGAAAGCTCATGAGGGTATTTATCATAAAAGGCATCGGGAGGGCTCAATCCCATCCTTTCAAGCATCTTCAAAACCTTATTCTTCTGCTCTCTTTCCGTCCCGATACCATGAATAACCAATGGGTGTCTCACCGCTTCACCTATCTTCATATGAGGACAAAGTGAAGCCATGGGGTCCTGAAAAATTATTTGAAACTTTCTTCTCCTCTCTCTTAACTCCTTCCCAGAAAGAAGGGTTATATCCTCACCATCGAAAAAGATCCTGCCCTCCGTAGGCTCAAGGAGCCTCACCAGCAATCTCCCCACGGTTGTCTTACCGCTTCCCGATTCTCCTATAAGCCCTAAAGTTTCGCCGGAAGCTATATCGAAAGAGACATCATCAACGGCGCGTATAAAGATACCGCCACGGGAAAAAAGGCTCCCTATCAATCCCCTTCTAACCGGAAAATACTTTTTAAGTCCTTCAACCCTAACTAAGCTATCCATGCTAACCATAGTATTTCCAACATCTCACAAATCTACTTTTACTTATCCTGAAAACCTCGGGTTCCTTAAAACTACATATATCCATAGCTTCAAAACAACGGGGGTAAAATCTACAGCCTTTTGGAGGGTTTAAAAGATCCGGCGGAGAGCCCTCCAAGGAATGAAGGTCAAAATCCTCAAGGTCCAGATTGGGAACGGAAAAAAGCAAAGCCTTCGAATAAGGGTGAAGAGGCGCTGAAAAAAACTCCTCGGTAAAGGCGATCTCCACAACCTTACCAGCATACATAACCATAACCCTATCTGCAACCTGCGCAACTACTCCAAGATCGTGCGTTATAAGAACTATGGTCAAACCAAACTCTTCCCTTAAGCGCCTTATAAGGTCTAAAACCCCCGCTTGAACTACCACATCAAGGGAAGTAGTAGGCTCATCAGCCACAATAAGCTTGGGCTTTAACACAAGCGCAAGCGCAATCATAACTCTCTGTCTCTGCCCTCCAGAAAGCTCAAAAGGGTAGGCTTCAAGCTTCTGAGGAGGGATACCCACAGAACCAAGAACTTCCGAAGCCATCTTTAAAGCCTCCTCTTCAGAGAGGGCGAGATGAGTCCTTATCGTTTCTAAAAAATGCTCTTTTATCTTCAAAACCGGATTTAAGCTCGTCATAGGGTCCTGAAATACCATGGCTATCTCCTTACCCCTTAAGGCTCTAATCTCCTCCTCCGAAAGCTTAACTATATCTCTGCCATCAAACAAAAGCTCACCTTCAAGCTTACTTCCCGGAGGAAGAAGCCGTAAAAAACTGAGGCCAAGCGTTGTTTTACCACAACCGGACTCTCCCACGATTCCAACTATTTCACCTTTATCAACAGAAAAGCTAACATCGTCAACCGCCCATAAAGTTCCACCTTCAACATTGTAACCTACCTTAAGTCTTCTGACTTCAAGCAAAGCTTCCATCCTCTTATCTACCTTTCCTTGAGGCGAGGATTAAACCTTTCATCCAAACCTTCTCCAAAGAGGCTAAAACCCAAGGTCAAAAGAACTATCATCAAACCCGGATAAAAAACCATCCACCACCTATTTTGCAGTATAAACCTCTGGCCGTTAGAAAGATCGAAACCCCAATCCGGAGTAGGAGGAGGAGCTCCCAGACCTAAAAAGCTCAAACCTGCCTCGGTTAAGACTGCATCGGCAAGATTCATGGAAAGTATAACAAGTATTGATGGTAAAACGCTCCGAAAGATATATTTAGTTAAGATAGTCCAATCGTCAGCTCCCAGCGCCCTTGCAGCTTCCACATAAAGCTCGCTTTTAACCGAACTTACCTGATTCCTCACCACTCTAAAATAGGTGGGAATATATATGGTAGCTATGGAAAGAGAGATATTAACCACGCCCGGGCCTAAAACAGCAGCTATGGCGATGGCCAATATTAATCCGGGAAAGGAGTAAATGGAATCCATAATAAGGCTCATAACTCTGTCAAAGATTCCTCCCCTGTAGCCCGAAATGAAACCCAATGGGACACCGATCAAAGCAGCGAAAAGGGTAGCGGTAAAAGCGATGGTTAAGGCGATTCTCGTGCCCCAAACAACCCTGCTAAAAACATCCCTTCCCAAATTATCGGTTCCCATTATAAACTCCCTGCTTGGGGGAGAAAAAGAATACCCCACAGGCATTATGGGATTGTAAGGAGCTATAAGAGGAGCGAAGATAAAAAGAACCATAAAAAAAGAAAGAATAACTCCCCCAACGGTTAAAGCGATACCCCCTCTCCCTTTCAAAAGCCTTTTCAAAAGAATATGAATCCCCCTAAACTCCAACAAACCATACCTCCCCTAATATCTAACTCGAGGATCTATAAAGGCACATATCATATCCACTATCACGCTCACCAAAGCCACAAGCAACGCATAAAAAACGATAACACCTTGAACTGCGGCAAAATCCCTATACCTTATCCTCATTATTAGAAAGGTTCCCACACCGGGCCAGGAAAAGGTGGTCTCGGTTAAAACCGCTCCCCCCAAAAGCAGGGCAAATTCGAGCCCCAGCATAGTAATTACTGGAATTAAAGCATTCTTAAGAGCATGCCTGTAAAGCACTCTCCTTTCGGAGATTCCTCTTGCCCTCGCTGCCCTTATGAAATCTAACCTTAACACCTCCACCATGTTTCCCCTTACCAACCTCAAGAAGACTCCCGAAAGAACTATTCCTAAAGTTAAAGAGGGAAGAAAGAGGTGTTTAAGGGAGTTTAAGAAGGAAGCAAGGTTCATGGTAAGTAAGCTGTCTAAAAGATAAAGTCCCGTTATGTGCTCTGGCTCCATTAAGGGCGATATCCTACCCGAAACGGGGAAAAACCCCAGCTTTACACCGAAAAGAAGCTGAAACATCATCCCCAACCAGAAAACGGGAAGAGCATAAACTACAACAGCATAAAACCTAAAAGCCTCGTCAAAGGAGCTTCCCAGCCTTCGAGAAGATTCGACACCCAAAAACAACCCCAAAATAAAGGCTATAAGCAAAGAAAAAATGGTTAACTCCAGCGTAGCCGGAAATCTCTCAAGAATTTCATCCAAGACAGGTCTACGCGTAAGCATGGACCTGCCAAAATCACCCTTAAGCAAGCCACCTAAATAGCTAAAATACTGAAAGATAATGGGTTTATCAAGTCCAAGCTTCTCCCTGATTTCAGCCTTTTGTTCTGGAGAAGCCTTTGGACCGAGAATAGCACTAGCAGGGTCTCCGGGAAGGACCCTTAGTATTATAAAAACAAAGGTTAATAGGATTAAGATCATCGGAATCATTAATATAAATCTCGTGAGAACGTAACTTCGAAGGGAAGGCAAAAACGAAAACACCTCCATACCTTTTTAAGGTGGGGCAAAAACCGTTTTTGCCCCACCTTAATTACAGCCTATTTATAAATGAGATAGTATCTGAAAATCTGTGTAGGCTCAAGAAGTATGCCTTTAACCTCCGGCTTGGCAACACAATACTGCTTTGCCTGCCATAACGGAATATAGGGAGCCTCTTCCGCTAAAAGTTTTTGAGCCTCCTCATAAACCTTGGCTCTCCCTTCTTCATCCGATATCTGACGTGCCTTTAAAAGAAGCTCATCCATCTTGGGATTGGAATAGAAGCTTCCAAGGCTCGGACTACCTGAAGAGTGAACAAAGGGCCACATATAATCATCGGGGTCGAGGTAGTCAGGATACCAGCCGAGAAGGAAGAACCCCATTATTCCCTTCTCAAAATATTCCACGTAAGTTGCCCACTCAGCATATTTTATATCAACCCTTATTATCCCCGTTGCCTCAAGCATGAGCTTAAGCATTTGAGCGACATCGGCCTCCGTAGAACCATAGTGCGTTGGGGTATACCAGAGTTCTATCTCCAGAGGATTGGCCTCACTGTAACCGACCTTTTTCAAAATCTCTACAGCCTTTTCTCTACTCTGTTGTGGAAATACATCTACATGGCCCCACATCCCCATGGGAATCATACTATAAAGAGGCATAGCGGTATCCCTAAAAACCCTTTTGGTTATCATGGAACGATCTATCGCATAAGCTATTGCCCTTCTCACATCCACATTGTTAAAGGGCTCCTTTTTAGCATTAAATACTATGTATCTTATGACAGGACTTTCCCCCTCGTATACCCTCACCTTATCGCTCTTCTTAAGGTCTAATATGTCCTCGGGATTAAGGGTTCTGTAAGCCACATCAACCTCTCCCTTCTCCACAGCCATTCTTAAACTCTGGGCATTTTCATAAAACCTTATAACCACCATCTTGCTCTTGGGAGGAGCTCCATACCAGTTAGGATTGGCTTCCAAAACGAGCTCTACATCCTTTGTCCACTTCTTTATCTTATAAGGACCGATACCAATGCCAACATCGCTGAATTCTTTATCGTTATAAGAATTCGGGCTTACGGGAAAGGCAACCGTGAAGGCCAATACTGAAAGAAATGGCGCAAAGGGATACTTTAACCTTATCTTAACAGTATAGTCATCAACGACCTCAACCTTATCTATGACCTCGGTTAAAAGAAAGGCTGGGTCACCGTTTAGTTTAAATACCCTATCGATAGAAAACTTAACCGCCTTCGCATCGAAAACAGCACCATCGGCAAACTTAAGCCCTTTGCGAAGGTAAAAAGTATAGACCAAACCATCGGGGGTAACCTCCCATTTCTCCGCTAACGCGGGCACTATCTCTGAAGTTCCAGGTTTATAATCTACAAGGCCAGACATTATATTCTGAATAATGTTACAAGAAAGATAATCATAAGCATTAGCAGGGTCGAGAGTAACTATCTTATCGGTGGTTCCTATCACGATAAAATCCTTCTCCTGCGCAAAGGCATAACCGCAAAAAGCAAATACCATCAGGAAAACCGCAAGCAAAAGTCTCCTCACAACAACTCACCTCCCCTTTCCATCGTATAACTTGACAACAGGCTAAAACATATTATATATTAATCAGGGTAGCAAATCTATAAGCCACTATCATATTCTTTCCAAATAACCTCACTAAAATGAAATTGGACATCAGAAGAATAACTCCTAAAGCAGTTGAGCCTCTCACGGAAGTATTAAAAGAAGGAAACATCTTCATCGTCTCTTTGCCAACGGGAGAGATTCCAAAGGAAGGACTGAGCCATTTAGGGCTTTACTATAACGATACCCGATACTTAAGTTGCTTAGAATTTTACATCTACGGACTAAAACCTATTTATCTTTCTTCTACCGTAAGAGAAAGCCACTTTGCACAAATAGAGCTAACTAACCCAAGTTTTTCTCTCCCGTCAGGTGAAGATGTTCATTTCCTTACCCTGCACTTCCGAATCTTAAGGGTAATAAAAGAGGCTTTTTATCAACGCTTACGGATAATCAACTTCAATCCCTTTCCTTTACATCTATCACTACACATACTCTTAGGAGCTGATTACAAAGACATTTTCGAAGTAAGGGGTTTAGAAAGGAAAGGAAAAGGAGAAATTTTAGAAACAAAGGTTAAGAAAAACAAAATAAGGTTTGCCTATAGAGGGTTAGACAACAAGACACGAACCACGCTGATATCTTTGGAGCCATTTCCTAAGAAGATAAAAGTTGAACCGGGCTATGCTCTAATAGAATACAACCTGGCTCTGCCACCTCAAAGGAAAATCTACTTACACCTTCAAATAGACTTAGATAAAGAGACGTGGGACAATCCAGAAAGGATAAGCGTAAGCTTTAATGAAGCAACCGAAGCGCTTTCGCAAAAATATAGAGAATGGAAGGAATCTTGCACCCAAATTTACACAGACAATACCACCTTAAATAATATGATTCAAACCGCGGTGACCGACTTAGCGGCTCTTCAAACCGAATATCCAAAAGAGGGGAAAATACTGGCCGCAGGAATACCATGGTATGTAGCACCTTTTGGTAGAGACTCTTTGATAACTTCTTACCAGACGCTAATCCTTAATCCCAACATGGCGAAAGAAACTCTCCGATTCTTGGTTCGTTACCAAGGAAAGCGGATAGACCCATGGAAAGAAGAGAGGCCTGGCAAAATACTTCACGAACTACGCCATGGGGAGATGGCTAACTGTGGGGAAATCCCACACAGTCCTTACTATGGTTCCATAGACTCCACGCTATGGTTTATTATCCTTCTTGGGGCTACCTACCGATGGACCATGGACAAGACGCTCTTGGAAGAGCTGATTGAGCCTCTCAAGCGGTGCTTGCGTTGGGCCTTTCGATATGGAGACTTAGATGGAGACGGTTACATAGAATACATAAGGGAATCTCCCCTCGGTCTTTTAAATCAGGGATGGAAGGATTCTTCAAATGCAGTAGTGGATAGGGAGGGGAAAATACCAGAAGGACCAATAGCTTTGGTAGAAGTCCAAGCTTACTATTACTTAGCTTTGCGCGAAGCAGCCTTTTTATTTAAAGAGCTTGGAAAAGAAAGAAGCTCCTCCAATCTCACTAAAAGAGCCAATAAACTCAAAGAGAAGTTCTTGAAAGACTTCTGGCTCGAAGAGGAAGGATATCTGATCTTCGCCTTAGATGGGAAAAAGGATCCCATAAATACTCTCGTTTCCAACGGAGGGCATGCCCTTTTTACCGGAATTCTACCAAAAGAAGGGGCTAACCAAGTTATAAAGAGGCTAATGGAAGAAGACTTCTTCTCGGGATGGGGAATTAGAACGATGAGCAAAAATGAGAAACCTTATAACCCCATGAGTTATCACAATGGCTCTGTTTGGCCACATGACAATTCCATAATAGCCTTGGGTATGAGGAGATACAACGCCCTTAAGGAGCTAAAAAGACTCTGCAAGGGATTATTCGAAGCAAGCAAGTTCTTTCCCTATAACCGACTTCCCGAGCTATTTTGCGGATTTACCCGTAGAGGCTCGGGAGGACCTGTATTTTATCCTACGGCATGCGACCCACAGGCGTGGGCAGTAGGGAGCCTATTCCTTATCATACAAAGCCTTTTAGGTTTAGAAGTCAAAAACAACTCCATACATATAAAACAACCTTTACTCCCGCCAGAAACCAAAGAATTGGAAATTAGAAACCTTTCAGTAGGAGGAGCCTATGTCGATTTGGCCTTTGAAGAAAGGGAAGGGAAAATAACATGCCATTTAATAAAAAAGAAGGGGAACATTAAAGTAATAATAGAAGCCTGAGAAAGGAGGGGATAGAACATGAGAATAGCGATGATACACTGGGCATTTTTCCCAATAATCGGTGGAACCGAAACTCATCTTGCACTCCTTTGCCCTGAGTTAGTAAAATTAGGGCATGATGTATCCCTCCTTACAGGTGCTGTTGATGGGACCCCTGAAAAAGAAGTCTGGAAGGGGGTTACAATTAAACGGACACCCCTTTTAAACATTAACTCTTTGATAAATGAGAACATAGAAGAAAAATACGAAGAAATCCGGGAGACCTTTGAGGAGTTTCTTTCAGACTTCCAGCCGGACATTGTCCACGCTCATAACATGCACTACTTCAGCTATACTCACGCCAAGGCCCTGCAGGAAATCTGCAAGAGCTACAATTGCCCCCTCATACTCACAGCTCACAACGAATGGAAAGACGAATTATGGCAGAAAATATGCACTCTCTCCTCCAACTGGAACAGAATCATCGCCGTCAGCCATTACATAAGGCAAGAGCTCATCGTAAGTGGATACCCCGCTAACAGAACCCATGTGGTTTATCACGGAATAGATCTTGAAATGTTCCACCCTCCTAAACTTGCAGAAATATACAGAATCCTAAAAGATTATCCAACGCTTAAAAACAGGCGTGTCATTTTCCACCCTGCACGCCTTAGACGTGGTAAAGGTTGCGACCTCAGCATCCGCGCAATGGATATCCTTCGCAGAGAGTTTCCAGATGCCATATTGGTTTTGGCTGGAAACACAAAAAACATTGTAGATACGGAAGGAAAGGGAGATACCGAAAGAGATTACATCTATAAGCTCATTGAGGAGTTAGAGCTTGAAGAGCATGTATACATATCGTCCTTCCACTGGTCGGAGATACCTAAAATTTACATGATCGCGGATGTCTGCATCTATCCCTCTACTTCCCAGGAGCCCTTTGGACTGGTTCTTTTAGAGTCCATGGCAACAGCTAAACCCATCATAGTAAGCAGGTCAGGGGGGATGACGGAAATCGTAAAGCCTGGCTTCAATGGCTTCGTGGTGGACCGAGGGGACTATGAAGGCCTGGCTCGATACATAAGCTTCTTGCTTAAAAATCCTGAAATAGCAGAGGAAATAGGCCTTAACGGGCGCCAATATGTGGAGGAAAACTTCACGATCGAGGCTTTGATACAAAATACCCTTCAAGTTTACGAATCTGCCCTTAAAGAAACTATCTCGGTAGCTTAAGGAATCCTTCCTACCTATACACCAAAGACACGCCCAACATTATCGCGACTATGCCAATGAGCTGTCTTAAAGTTATGGTTTCACCAAATAAAAGAAAGGAGAAAAAGACGACAATGGGGTATGTCAAACTTATCATAGGATAGGCTACGCTCAGGTCGGAAAGCTTTAAAACCAAGAGCCACAGGAAAGCGCCTAAAGCATAGCAAAGCAAACCCAATACCACCACATAGTTTTTAGCACAATCAAGCGCAAAGCTTAAAAGGGAATTCAAACCGCCCTTAAAGGCAATGCCTGAAACTCCGCCCTTAAGCAATACCTGCCCTAAGCTTGATAAAAACACCACCATCAAGATAAGAACAAGCCTGTTGAACTTTTATCCCTCCTCTCGAAAGCCAAAGAGGACAAAACTATGAGAGATAGCTCAAAGGGCACTCTGAACCTTGAATAGGCCTCTGGACCAGCAGAGATGACTAAAAAATAAAGTATTATTATCACTAAAAGCCAGCACTCCGCCCTAAGGATGTTCTTCCAAAAGCCGAAAAGGGAAGCGATATACAAAAACAGAAAATAAAAACCGAGCAATAGGTTAACCAGAAAGACAGTTCTATACTCGGCCCAGAGGGTAGCCAAAAACCTCAAAAATCCGAGCTCATACAGCTTATTGAGAATTCCCGAACCCGGCTTATAAGCCTTAAAGGCCACAAGATAGTAAGCTCCACCGGAACCTGATAAAATTCCTAAAGCTCCGTTGAAAGAGGCTTTGATAGCTGAAAGGGGGTGAGAGAGAACTATCTTCAGTCCCATCTTCTTAGCCAATGCAAGCTTCTGAGCCTCGCTCATCCCACAAGATCGCTCTTCAACCTTCCTTTTCAACTCCTCTTGAATCTTCACCCAGCTTTCGCCAGTCTCAAACTGCAAGACATAGGCCGCTCTATAGAAAGCCATGCTGGCTCCAGAAATAGTAGAGAACTCAAAAGCTCCTGTCTTCTCATAGTTTCTATAGCTCCAACCGAGAATAACAAGGTAACTAATTAAAAGAATTATTAAAGCCTCCTTAAAGCGCTTGAGAAAAAGAAAATACAAGAAAATCAAAGCGGGCAAAAACATGCCTATTGGCCTTATATACGCTTGAAATCCGGAAAGAAAAGAGGCCAAATAAAGATAAAGGGGGGAAGTGCCCTTCAAAACCTTAAGATAAAGGAGAATGAGAATCGCTATAGCGAAAGCGTAAAGCTCCTCAGTTAAAACATTAACCGTATATATTAAAAGAAGAGGGTCTAAGGCAACGAGATATGCCGAGAGCCTCCTCACCCTTAAAGAAGCGCCAAGCTCCTCCATTATCTTCCAGGCTAAAATAGGAAACAGAGCCCCTAAAATAACCTGAAGAACGATGACCGATTCAGCCCTATTCCCCAAAAGAAGATAAGATAACGCTATAAAAAGGGGATAACCAGGTGTCCTAACGGTTTCAGGCTCAAGGTCTGGATAGCTTCCTTTTGCAAAAACCCCGTGATTAAGAAGATTTTCTGCGGGATTAATATAGCTTGGACTATCAGGCTGAATCATGAAAGAGGGGTTATAAAAGGATATGTAAAAAAACAAGGCAAGTCTTAAAGCAAGAGCAATCACAATTGGAGGGAAGATATCTCTTCTCATCTTCTATCTTCTCCCTTCACAGCAACAAGAACTTGGTTCATTCGTAATTCAAAATAATAATGCTCGCGCATCACGAAACCTCTCCCTTCCAATAAATCAACTATATCCCTCTTCGAATAGTATCTTTTATGGTCTTTATGTATTTTAAAACCTCCTTTGCCCTGAAATAAGCCAGCTTTTCATCAAAGAAGCCCCACCTTCCCATGCCCCCGCTTACCCCCTTGGTCTCCAGAAGAGCTTGTATTTAACTATGCACCATATAGCTCTGAAGCCATCCTTCCATCCTATCTTCTTCCCTTCCTCGTAACTTCTTCCTATGTAAGATATACCAACCTCGTAAAAACGACAGCGAAGCTTGGAAAACTTAACCGTAAGCTCTGGCTCTATACCAAACCTGTCTTCCTGAAGCTCAAACCTCTTTAAAAGCTCGCTTCTAAACACCTTATAGCACGTTTCCATGTCGGTCAGGCTCAGGTTACAAAAGAGGTTAGCCAAGAAGGTTAAAAATTTATTAGCATAGTAATGAACGAAAGAGGTGACGATCCTCTCTCCCGTTGGTAAAAATCGCGAACCATAAACCACATCGGCTCTTCCCTCAAGTAAAGGCTTAAGAAGCTTAGGATAATCTTCGGGGTTATACTCTAAGTCGGCATCCTGAATTATAACGAAATCGCCCGTAACTTCCTTAAATCCGGTCCTCAGAGCAGCTCCCTTACCCTGGTTAACCCGATGGAAGACGATCTTGATAGAGGGGTCACTGGCATACTTCATTAATATATCTCTCGTCCCATCCTTTGAACAATCATCAACGATTATGATTTCCTTCTCGAGGGGAATTTCCACGCTCTTGACCTTTTCAATAACCTTCTCTATGGTATCCCGCTCATTATAAACGGGAATTACTATGGAGAGCTTCACCTTTCAATCTCTCCCTAAAGTATTCGATAGTCTTTAAAAGGCCCTCTTTTAAGGGAATGACCGGCTTCCAGCCGAGGGTTTCCATAGCCTTCGTTATATCGGGCCTTCTTCTCTTGGGGTCATCTTGAGGAAGGGGTCTATATACAATCCCCGAGTTAGAACCCGTAAGGTTAATTATAAGTTGAGCAAGCTCCTTAACGGTATACTCATCAGGATTTCCAAGGTTGAAAACCTCTCCCATTAGTCCTTCATAAGTAGCAAGCCTGTATATACCCTCTATAAGGTCATCTATGTAGCAAAAGCTCCTTGTCTGACTCCCATCTCCATAAACGGTCAACGGTTCTCCTCTTAAGGCTTGACAGATAAAGTTAGGGATAACCCTTCCATCATCAAGCCTCATTCGAGGACCGTAGGTGTTAAATATTCTTGCTATTCTAACATCTATTCCATGTTCCCTATAATAAGCCATGGCCATAGCCTCAGCAAAACGCTTTGCCTCATCATAAACGCTCCTTGGACCTATTGGATTAACCTTACCCCAATAATCCTCAGGCTGGGGATGGACTTCCGGGTCACCGTAAACCTCTGAAGTAGAAGCCAAAAGATAGCGAGACCCTTTCGCTTTAGCCAAGCCGAGGGTATTAAGCGTTCCCAAGGAATCCACCTTCATCGTATGTATAGGATGTTTAAGATAGTCCTGAGGGCTTGCAGGACATGCAAAGTGAAGGACTATATCTATTTCCTCCTTTATGTAAATAAAGTTGGTTACATCGTATCTTATAAACCTGAATCCTTCTACTTCAAAAAGATGAGCTATATTATCCAAAGAGCCCGTAAGAAGGCTGTCCAACGCTATTACCTTGAACCCCTCTTTTAAAAATCTCTCACAGAGATGGCTACCTATAAAACCTGCTCCACCCGTTATAAGAACCGTCCCTCTCATTCCACACAGCTCCTTCCCCTTCCCACAGGATAATATTCAAGGCCGAACTTTTGAACTTCCTCAGGCTCAAAGATGTTTCTACCATCAAAGATTAAAGGAGTTAAAAGAAGCTCCTTAACCCTCGCAAGGTCGGCCCTTTTAAATTCCTCCCACTCTGTGAGAATAACCAGGGCATGCGCACCTTCCACGGCAGAGTAGGGATCCGTGAAATACCTAACCCTATCGGTTTCAGGGAATACCCTCTTAAAGTTATTGATGGCTTTTGGATCGTAAAGCCTCAAAGATACTCCCTCAGACAGAAGAAGGGGGATCAGCCTTAAGGAAGGAGCCTCTCTTATATCGTCGGTGTCAGGTTTAAAGGATAACCCCCATATGGCTATTTCCTTATCCTTTAGAACCCACATAACGTCTTTTATCTTCTTGAGAAAGCGTTCAATCCGAAGCTCATTTATCTTCTGAACCTCTTTAAGTAAGGAAAAGTCTACATGATGCTCCTCTGCGATCTTTATAAACGCCTTAAGGTCTTTCGGGAAACAGGAACCGCCATAACCTATGCCCGCTCCCAAAAAGGCCTCCCCTATCCTCCTATCTAAGCCCATGCCCTTTGCCACCCTTTTGACATCGGCACCAACGGCTTCACATAGATCCGCTACCATGTTTATGAAGGATATCTTCATTGCCAGGAAGGAGTTTGAAGCGTGTTTGATTATCTCAGCGGTATTTATGTCCGTAACGAGTATGGGAGCATCTATCTTGGCATATATATCCCTAAGTATTTTCTCTGCACGGTCACTCTCAACCCCTATAACTATTCTATCGGGATTAAAGAAGTCATTAAGGGCATTACCTTCCCTTAAAAACTCAGGGTTGGAAGCCACATCGTAGGATTTTCCCTTACCGCCGTAAAGTTCGATAGTTCTCTTTATCCACTGAGCCGTTTTAACGGGAACGGTGCTCTTCTCAACGATAAGCTTGTACTCATCTATGACACCCGCTATCCTTCTGGCTACCTCCTCAACCTGTGAGAGATCCGCACTTCCATCCTCCCGAGGGGGTGTGCCAACGCATATAAAAATTACTTGAGCCCATGCAGCGGACTCCCCAAGATCGTGAGTAAATCTGAGAGAGCCACAAGCCAATTTCTCTTTTAATAGCTCCTCCAGTCCCGGTTCGTATATGGGTGATACCCCTTCTTTAAGCATCGCAAGTTTATCTTCATCTTTCTCAACGCAAACGACTTCGTGTCCAAGCTCGGCAAATCCACAGGCTGAAACTAAACCCACATAGCCTGCACCAACCACGGCAATTCTATAGGAAGACAAAGTTTACACCTCCCTAACCTGAAAGAAAATGGCTATCCCTCTTTTAACACCTATTCTAACGGTCGAAGAAGTAGGTTCGTTACTTAGACCTATTGGATGCTCAAAGGTCAGCCTTAAATCGGAGAGGGACCATTTAAGCCCTTCCGAATAGGAAAACTCCACCTCCGGGGTTAACGGGAGAAGAGAAACTTTCTCTCCCCACACATCGATGGTAAACTCCCCTTCAGCGACAAGCTGGGCTTCATAAAATTCATTTAAAAGCTTAGCCTTATATCCCTCGCTTAATGCCAGAAACAAAAGATGAACGTTTCCAAGTATATGGTCAAGCCTCGTCCCGATTCCTCCGATAATAAGGATCTCCGATGGGCCATACTTCATAGCCTCGATTAACGCCAGATGGGTATCGGTATAGTCTTTATCCTTTGGAAACCTTTTTATCTCCACACCGGATTTTTCAAAATAGTCTAAGGCTTCCTTCGATATGGAGTCCATATCTCCTATAAGGATGGCGGGTCTTACCCTCCACCTGTAAAGGTAATCGCCACCGCCATCGGCACATATTAGCAAATCAGCTTTCCCTATGATTTTCCCATAAAAGCCTTCGTCCCTATAATCTCCGTTTGTAAAGATAGCAACCTTCATTCCAAAAGCTCCCTCAGCTCCTCCTCGCTCTTTAATATATCCCTCGGTTTCCCCCCACCCTTGGAGGGCCCCACTATACCCATTTTTTCAAGGATGTCAAGCAATCGTGCAGCACGAGCGTAGCCCACACCAAGCTTGCGCTGTAAGAGCGTGGCAGAAGCGGTCTTCGTATTAACGATCACCTCTATAGCCTTTCTATACAAAGGGTCTTGTGGAATATCATCAAAAAACTCCTCTTCCTCAGAAGCCTTGATAAGCTCATCCCAATATTCAGGCTCACCAAGCCTGCGAAGGTAATCGGTTACAACCCTAACTTCATCTTCGCTAACCCAGGCACATTGAGCCCTTATGGGATGGCCAAAGGTTGGTGAAAGGAAAAGCATGTCTCCCTTGCCCAAAAGCCTTTCAGCGCCGGAGAAGTCAAGGATGGTTCTTGAATCAGCCTGAGAAGGTAGAGAAAAGGCGATTCTCGCAGGAATATTAGCCTTTATCAGCCCCGTGACCACGTTAACGGAGGGTCTTTGAGTGGCCAATACTAAGTGAATGCCCGTGGCCCGCGCCATTTGGGCAAGCCTACAAATAGACTCCTCTACCTCCCTCGGAGATAGCATCATAAGATCGGCAAGCTCATCTATGACAACAACTACATAGGGAAGCTTCTCCTCATTTTTGAGCTTATTAAACCCCGTTATATCTCTCACGCCATAACGGGAAAAGCTTTTGTATCTCCTTTCCATCTCTTGAAGAAGTCCGTTCAAGACGTTCACAGCGTCCTTAACCTCCGTCACTACAGGAACAGCTAAGTAAGGTATCTCATTATAGATGCTGAATTCAACTCTCTTCGGATCGATGAGAACCAACCTAAGGTCTTCAGGCTTGTTTCTAAATATGAGGCTCATTATTATCACATTAAGACAAACGCTCTTGCCAGAGCCCGTTGAACCCGCAACAAGTAGGTGCGGTAAATCGGAGATGTTAATAACTAACGGGGCACCTGCCACATCTCTGCCCAAAGCGATGGCTAAAGCCCCTTTTGCCCTTTTAAAGCTTTGAGAGCTAATTATCTCCTTAAGGTAAACTACCCTCCTAACCTTGTTTGGGACCTCCACTCCCACAAGCCCCTTCCCGGGAATAGGCGCCTCGATTCTAACGGTCTGTGCTTTAAGATTTAAAGCTATCTCTTTTGATAAAGAAGCAATTCTGTTAACCTTTACCCCTCTCGCCGGTTGAACCTCAAAACGGTGAACTGTAGGGCCAATAACCACGTTCACCACTTTCGCATCTATGCCAAAGTTTGCAAAGGTCTCCTCAAGCTCCCTTTTTTCCTCCTCTACGGGTTCTCCGTCCTCCTCAAATGGTGGAGGCTCGTAAAGAAGATCCACAGGTGGGGGAATGGTTATCTCTTCCTTTTCAACAGCTTCCTGCGTCTGGGGAACTTTTTCCTTCGCCTTTCTCTTGGAAGCACCCGCGCTTATGGGCTCTTCATCGAAGCTAACCTCTTC
>LGFB01000194.1 GCA_001508835.1 bacterium 42_11 | reverse complement strand
ATAGATAAGACCTCTTGTCGCTTCCCCTCAAGCTCGTTAATAAGCTCCTCTATGGTCCTCTCAGACATGTCTAACCCCTACCCCCTTTCGCAGATTTCTATTAACACTCCCCCTGTAGACTTAGGGTGAAGAAAAGCTATTCTCGCTCCACCAGCACCTTTTCTCGGCTGCTCATCTATTAAAACAATCCCCCTTTTTTTCAATTCGCGGATGGCATCCTCCAAATTATCAACCCTGAAAGCAATGTGATGAATACCTTCTCCCCTTTTTTCTATAAACTTAGCAACTGGCCCATCAGGTGATGTAGATTCCAAAAGCTCTATTTCCGTATCACCTATTGGTAAAAAAGCGGTTTTGACCTTCTGTTCTAAAACTTCTTCTACTCCCTCACACTTTATACCTAAGATATCCTCGTAAAGTTTCAAAGCATCAGATATACTCTTTACTGCTATACCTATATGATCTATTTTGAGAGTTTTCATTTCCTTAGCCTCCTTTCAATAGAGATTATTTACTAACTCCTCAGCTATACTATAGGGGTCTCTCTTCCCATTAAGAACCAAGTCCACATAAAGATTCATCTGCTCCTTGTTTAAGTTTTTAACTATTCTCTCTTTCAACATATCTTCAACTGCCTTACTTATTTCCTCTGCGATTCTCTTTCTTCTCCTTTTTTCCAACTCGCCACTCTCGAGAAGATACTTTCTATGACCTTTCAACGCATTTATAAGCTTATCAACGCCCGTGCCGTTTTCAGCTATTGTCATCAAAACGGGAGGAACCCACGAGGCACCTTTATATCCCAGTTCAATCCACGTTTCAAGTTCCCGCGTTAGCTTTTGAGCCCCCTCTTTATCAGACTTATTAACAACGAAAATATCACCTATTTCCATTATACCCGCTTTAATTATTTGGACTTCGTCTCCCATTCCTGGCACAAGAACAATAATAACTGTATCCGCTGTCTTAACAATATCCACCTCACTTTGCCCAGCTCCTACCGTTTCCAAAATGATAAAATCAAACCCACAAGCATCAAGTAACTTTGCAACATAAGGCGCTGCTTTAGACAACCCACCTAAAGCACCCCTTGAGCCCATACTTCTTATGAAAACACCAGGATCGGTAGCGTGTCTTTGCATTCTTAACCTATCTCCTAAGAAAGCCCCGCCCGAGAAAGGACTAGATGGGTCTATAGCAATAACCCCTACTTTATATCCTTCCCCCCTCAGAAAACCCACCATTTTATCCACCAAGGTACTCTTACCAACACCAGGCGCACCAGTGATACCTATGTAATAAGCTTTTCCTACTAAAGGAGCTATTTCCTTTAATAGTTCCCTTCTCTCTTCCCCCTCCTTTTCTAACACGCTTATCAGCTTACCTATGGCTACAAAATCACCCTTTAGCGCCCTCTCCAAAAGCTCCCTCACTTCTTTACTACCTGCCTTATAAATTCTACCACCTTAGATATAGGAGTGCCAGGACCAAAAACTTCGGAAACTCCTATACTTTTCAACATAGACACATCCTCTGGAGGGATAACTCCACCCACAATTAAAACTATATCTGATATCCCCTTTTCCTTAAGAAGCTCAAGAACACGTCTACAATAGTATTCATGAGCACCTGACAAGATGCTCAAACCAATTACATCTACATCCTCTTGGATTGCGGTCTGAACTATTTGTTCAGGAGTCTGCCTCAAACCTGTATATATAACCTCTATACCCGCATCCCTAAGCCCCCTAGCTACAACCTTAGCCCCCCTATCATGGCCATCTAAACCTGGCTTAGCAATTAAAACCCTTATTCTTTCTTCAACCATCGTTCTCACCTCTTACAAAACAATTCTCTCTTCATAGACCCCAAAAACATCTCTAAGAACATCACAGATTTCGCCCTCGGTTGCATAGGCTTTAACAGCTTCTAAAAAATAAGGCATAAGGTTAGTGCTATCATCAGCCGCCGCTTTTCTGAGATCTTCCAAAACTGATTTTACCCTCAAATTATCTCTTCTTTGCTTGAGCTCTTTTAGCCTTCTAATTTGCTTTTCAGCAATGGAAGGATCTACTTTGAGAAGCTCAAGGTTTCCTAAATCCTCTTCTATTTGGAACTTGTTTACGCCAACGATTATACGTTCTCCCTTTTCTATCTCAAGCTGATACCTATAAGCACTGTCTTGTATTTCTTTTTGAACAAATCCCTTTTCTATGGCCTCCACCATACCTCCAAGTTCATCTATCTTATTTATGAGCTTTTCAGCTTCCTCCTCTATCTTGTTAGTTAGCCACTCTATATAGTAAGAACCTGCCAAAGGATCAACCGTATTAGTAACTCCACTTTCATAAGCAATTATCTGCTGAGTTCTTAGCGCTATCCTTACCGACTCTTCCGTCGGCAAGGCTAAAGCCTCGTCATAAGAATTTGTATGAAGCGACTGTGTCCCACCTAAGACAGCTGCAAGAGCTTGAATGGTAACCCTAATTATGTTATTCAAGGGTTGTTGAGCTGTAAGAGTAGAACCACCTGTTTGGGTATGAAATCTCAACATCATCGCCCGCGGATTTGTAACGCCAAATCTTTCTTTCATTATCCTTGCCCATAACCTTCTTGCCGCTCTAAATTTCGCTATTTCCTCAAGAAAATCATTATGAGCGTTAAAGAAAAAGGAAAGCCTTTGACCAAAGACATTTGGATCTAACCCTTTTTTAATAGCCGCTTCTACATAGGCGATTCCATCTGCAAGAGTAAAA
>LGFB01000193.1 GCA_001508835.1 bacterium 42_11 | reverse complement strand
GGGAAAGGGACACCCCGTTTTGCTTCTTCACGGTTGGGGAGGTAGCTCCGATAGCTTCTTTCCCGTTTTTAACCATCTTAGGTCGCTGTTTGAGGTTTACTCCGTGGATTTTCCCGGGTTTGGAAGGTCTTCCATGCCTCCCGCGGTGTGGGGAGTGGAAGAATATGCCGATTTAATCTTTAAGTTTTTAAAATCGCTCGGCATAAAA
The DNA here is from genome assembly GCA_001508835.1 of bacterium 42_11. Classification (GTDB taxonomy): domain Bacteria; phylum Synergistota; class GBS-1; order GBS-1; family GBS-1; genus 42-11. Next base: position 2,649 of record LGFB01000193.1, on the reverse strand, counting down.
AAGACGCATATTATAGCCCACTCCTTTGGGGGAAGGGTTGCCATTCTTCTTTCCGCTAAGCATCCCGAGTGTGTGGGGAAACTCGTTTTGGTTAACAGTGCGGGGTTAATACCCAAAAGGGGCCTTAAGTATTACCTTAAGGTTTATCTTTTCAAGCTAATGAAAAGACTTTATCTACTTTTGGGTAAGGATTTGGAGTATCTTTACAGGCGCTATGGCTCGAGGGATTATAAAGAGGCGGGGGAGCTGAGGCCGATTTTTAAGAGGGTTGTAAACCAAGATTTAAGGGATTTTCTTCCCTTGATAAAGAGCCCGACCCTTCTTATATGGGGAGACAGGGACAGGGAAACCCCTCTTTACTTTGGAGAGATAATGGAAAAAGAGATACCCAATTCGAAGCTTGTAGTCTTTAAGGGGGCGGGACACTTTTCCTATTTAGATTGTTTGGAAAGCTTTAACGATATCATTTTGGAATTTTTGGGAGGGAATGAAGGTTGATAGCATTAAGGCTTCTGGGGTGCCTTTTTCTCTGGATCGCCCTGCTTTTTGAGGGAAAGCGCTACCTTCATATGCTTCAGCTTGAGGGTTATAAAAATTTTGGCTATTTGAGGTGGATGGGGAGAAATCTTTTGAGGATATTTTTTGAAAATTGGCCGATCTACCTTTTTGTCGCTTCCGTTAACTTTCTGAGCATTAGAGAGATATTCATTCTTTTAATTTGGGTAGCTACGCTCTTTTTGACGTGGTTTATAAAGCTTAAAAGAAGAGGAGAGGTTAAAAGGCCTCTCGTTTTCACTTGGAGGGCCATAAGAACGTTTATAACCTTTATGGGTTTGGGTGTCCTTTTAAGCTTTCTCGCTTTCGGCCACCTTTTCGAATATACCCATTTTCTGATCTCCTTGGGATTGATATTCTTGTTATCCCCGTTAATCATGCTTCTTTCCAACTTCTTCCTTATCCCCGTGGAAGCCCTCGTTCAGTCCTATTATCTCGGCTCGGCAAGGAGAAAGATAAGAAGGCTTGACCGGTTACTGACCATCGGTATAACTGGGAGTTACGGCAAGACAAGCACAAAGCATTTTATGGCTACGATACTTTCTGAAAGGTATAACGTTTTAATGACGCCGGGGAGTTATAATACCCTCATGGGAGTAACGAGGGTTATTAGGGAGAGCCTCGGTGAAGAGCATGAGATCTTCATCTGCGAGATGGGGGCAAGATACAGGGGGGATATAAGGGATTTGGCGCGGTTAACCCTTCCGAAGATGGGAGTTATTACCTCCATCGGTCCCCAGCATCTCGAAACCTTCGGGAGCATAGATAACATTATAAAGACTAAGTTTGAGCTTGTTGAGGAGCTTCCCCCCGATGGGGTTGTTGTGCTTAACGGAGATAATGAGTATTGCTTTAACCATGCTTATGCCTTTGCAGGGGGAAGAAGGGTTTTGTTTTATGGCTATGAGAAGGTTACTCCGGATTTTTATGTTTGGGCGGAAGATATTAAGGTAACTTCAAAGGGTTCGGAGTTTACGGTTAAAACGGTAGATGGTAGGGAATTTAGGTGCCATACCTTGCTTTTAGGCAGGCATAATATAAGCAACATCCTTGCTGCAATTGCTGTGGCTTTAGAGCTTGGCTTGACGCCAAAGGAGATAGTTCGAGGAGTTAGAAGGCTTGAGCCTGTTCCCCACAGGCTTCAGATTATAAGGACGGCTGCGGGTGTAACTGTTATAGATGATACCTTTAACTCCAATCCCGTGGGGGTAAGGGAGGCACTCGCTTGCCTTAGGGAGATGGATGGTGGCAAAAAAATAGTTGTCACTCCCGGTATGGTGGAGCTCGGGGAGATAGAGTATGAGGAGAATAAAAAGCTGGGTGGGCTTTTAGCCGAGGTTTGTGACCATGTTATATTGGTCGGTAAAAAAAGGAGCAAGCCCATATTTGAGGGTCTTTTAGAGGCTGGTTTTCCCGAGGATAAAGTTAAAGTGGTTTCGAGCCTAAAAGAAGCCAAGGCTTATATTTCGGGAATATTAAGGGCCGGTGATATAGTTTTGTTTGAGAACGACCTTCCCGATAATTACGGTGAGTGAACTTTAAGGAGGGATCCTGAGATGCTTAATGTGGCTGTTATGTTCGGTGGAAGGTCTGTGGAGCATGAAGTTTCTGTTATAACGGGCCTTCAAGTCATAGAGAATCTGGATAGGTCCAAGTATAACGCTATTCCCGTTTATGTGGCTAAGGATGGCTGGTGGTATACGGGGGAGGAACTGAAGCGGATAGAAAATTATAAAGATATCCCTAAGCTTCTTTCAAGGTGCAGGAAGGTGGTTATGCCTCCGATTCCAGACCTTAAGAGGCTTTATTTTTATCCCTTCAAAAGGGGATTTTTGAAGGAGGATGCGGAGCATATAAAGGTAGATTTGGTTATACCCGCATTTCATGGGACCTTTGGCGAGGATGGTTCGATACAGGGATTACTTGAGCTATCTAACGTTCCCTATGTGGGTAGCGGTGTTTTAGGTTCTGCCCTTGGAATGGATAAGATAGTCATGAAGGAGCTCTTTAAAGCTAACGATATACCTGTGGTTAATTACATGTGGTTTTTAAGAAGCGAATATGAGGAGAATGAGGAGGAGGTTCTGTCTCGTG
>LGFB01000192.1 GCA_001508835.1 bacterium 42_11 | reverse complement strand
CCAGGTTACTTTTTTAATTAGCTCTTGTAATCTGTGTAAAGCCCACTTGTCTATTTCAAGGAGTTCTTCATAAGGAAGTGAATGTTTTGAAGGTAGGAAATCATAGAGGTTTCCTAGTATAAACCTGGCAGTATTTCTTATCTTTCTATAAGCTTCCACTAATTGCTTGAGAATTTTATCAGAAATTCTTACATCAACTCTATAATCTGCTGAGGCAACCCATAGCCTTAATAGGTCAGCTCCGTATTTTTCTATAACCTCTTGTGGATAGATAACATTTCCGAGAGACTTGGACATCTTCCTTCCCTCACCATCTACTATAAACCCATGAGTTAAGACTGCTTCGTAAGGAGCCCTGCCCTTTACCGCAACGGATGTTAAAAGAGATGTTTGGAACCATCCTCTATGTTGGTCTGAACCTTCAAGGTACATGTCCGCCGGCCATTTTAAATCTGGATTATCTTCTAAGACAGCGAAGTGGCTTACACCTGAATCGAACCATACATCCATGATATCCGTTTCCTTATCAAAGCCTTCTGAGTTTCCACAGTGAGGGCATTTAAATTCTCTTCCCAATATTTCCTCTGCACTTTTAATGAACCAAGCGTTAGACCCTTCTTTAAGGAAGAGTTCTTTTGTCTTTTCTATGGTTTCCTCGGTTATTATCTCTTTGCCACAGCTTTTGCAATAGAAGGCAGGAATAGGAACTCCCCAAACCCTTTGTCTTGATAAACACCAGTCAGATCTATCTCTAACCATGTTGTAGATTCTATTTTTGCCCCAATCAGGTATCCACTCAACCTCGTCTATTGCCCTTAAAGCTTCTTCTCTAAATGCGCTAACGTTAATGAACCATTGAGGTGTTGCTCTGAATATAACTGGGCTCTTACATCGCCAGCAGTGAGGGTAAGAGTGAGTTATCTTATCGGCATATAGCAAGGTTCCGTTTTCCTTCATTAGTTCTATTATCTTAAAATCTGCTTCGTCGTATCTTAACCCTTCAAGTATAGGGATTTCTGAGGTAAACCTTCCTTTATCATCTAAGGGGGAGAAAGGCTCAAGGCCGTATTTTACCCCCATTTCATAGTCTTCTGGACCATGTCCGGGAGCGGAGTGCACACAACCTGTTCCCTCTTCTAAAGTTACAAACTCGGCTGAAAGTAATGGGACTTCCCTTTCTAAGAATGGGTGTTTTACTTTCATATTTTCTAACTCTTTTCCTTTTACGATCTTAAGCACTTTTAAGCTTTCCTTTATGAGCTCTTCAATTCTCTCTTTTGTCTTCAAAGCTAAAACAAAGGCTTCCTCGCTTCCTTCAACCAAGGCGTATTCATATTCGGGGTGTAAGGCAATGGCTAAATTGGCTGGTAGTGTCCATGGCGTTGTAGTCCATATAAGTACGCTTATAGGTTTACTCGTGCTTTCTTTAAAGAAACTCTTTAGATCTCCTGTATCTCTGAACTTCACATATATAGAGTGGGAGGTTTCATCCCAGTATTCGACTTCGGCGGCGGCTAACGCCGTTTCGCAAGAAGCACACCAAAAGACAGGTTTTTTCCACCTATATAGATAACCTTTGGAAGCAATTTTCCCAAGAACTTCAATTTGTTTGGCCTCGTATTTGGGATCTAAGGTAATATAGTAGCTATTCCAATGGCCTCTTACTCCAAGCCTCTTGAATTCTTCTCTTTGGATGTTTACATATTTTAAAGCATATTCTCTACACATGTCTCTAAGCTTTGCTGGTTCTATTTCATCTTTCTTAAGGTTGCTTGTTTTTAAAACTTGGTATTCTATAGGGAGTCCATGGGTATCCCATCCAGGGATGTAGGGTGCGTCGTATCCGCGCATGAACTTATATCTTACAATGAAATCCTTTAATACCTTGTTGAATGCAGTTCCAATATGTATAGGACCATTTGCATAAGGTGGGCCATCGTGTAAGACAAACTTGGGAGCATTTTTCCTTTTCTCTCTTGCTTTTTCGTTGATACACTCTTTTTCCCAGAGGGCGAGTATCTCTGGCTCTTTTTTAGGGAGGTCGGCTTTCATTGGAAATTTTGTTTTTGGTAGGTTTAGAGTGTCTTTATAATCCATTACCTTCACCTCTCATTCGGAGCTTTTTCAAGGAGATTTTTATTGAATTATATCAAATGATGTGGGATATTGAAAGCTTTAAGGTATAATAAGTTCTGTAAGGGGGTGATTGGGTGGAAAGCAAAAGTATCATAATAGTTCCAGAGATATTCGATGTTTTCCCGACTTTTAGAAGAGGAGTAGTAATAGTGAATTTCATGAAAAACGAGCATCATAATTCTATGATAGATTCTTTGCTAAGAAAGGCTGTAGATGAGAGGCGTAGTAATAACTGGATTGAGCATGAGTATGTGAAAGCGTGGGATGAAGCTCACAGGAAGTTTAATTCTAATCCAAATCGCTATCCTCCTTCGGTAAAAGCGTTGCTTAAAAGGATTCAGAAGGGCGGAGGGGTTCCTTTTATAAACAGCGCGGTTGCATTGTTTAACTATATATCTTTAAAGTACCTTCTTCCTTGTGGAGGAGATGATGTTGCCAGAATATCCGGGAATCTTTGTTTGGGATTCGCCTCCGGGAAGGAGAAATTTGTGCCACTTGGTGGAAACGAGGAAGAGAACCCAATTCCAGGGGAAGTGATTTATTTCGATGACAAGAGCCTAAAAGTGATGTGTAGGAAATGGAATTGGAGAAATGGTGAGTTTAGCAAAATAACAGAAGATACCAAAAGGGCAGTTATAAATATAGATGGTATTGGGCCAGTGCCTGATGAAATCATCTTGGAGGCAAGGGATGAGCTTGCCGAACTTTTTAGAAGATATTGCGAAGCCGA
>LGFB01000191.1 GCA_001508835.1 bacterium 42_11 | reverse complement strand
TTCTCTATAAAGAACATAAGAAGCAAAGCCTCTTCCCCCAAGAAATTTTCTTGCCATGTCTAAATTGAGTGGCTCGGTTCTTATTTCCTTCTTCGAAAGATCAATCCTCAAAACCTTGTTCATATATCCTCCTACCGTCATCAGGGTTCCCCCCTTCTTAATCCTGAGCTACATAAAGGACATTAAGTCCACAATATCCTATGCATTCTCCACACAAATCGCACTTTATAGGAACAGTTTCTTCAGGATGCTTTATCATTACCTCTTCAGGGCAAGCACTAACACATGTGTAACATCCAATACATTTTTCCCTGTCTATCTTATAAATTCCGTCTTCCTGATATATGGCTTCAACGGGACAAACGCTTGCACAGACCCCACATTGTATACACGTTTTTACTTCAAAGCCAGGCTCCGGCAAGTTAGATTTAATGAGTAGAGCTCCTTTTTTAGGGTTGTTTTCTTTAAAGTGGACCAAAGCGCAAATCAGCTGACAGGCCTTACATCCGCTACATAATTCTGACTTTGCTGCTAAGTGCTTTGCCATGTAATTTCCCCCCCACTCTATTTATTTCTTTTCCATGTAACATTTTATCAAAGTTAAAGGTATAAAGCAATTATTTGTCTATCTTGTATTTAGGGCGGGAGACAAAAATCTCATCCAGAATATTTTTACAACTATGCCAAAGGGAACTGCTATCAAAGCTCCTAAAACTCCTAAAGCCGAACTAAATAACATGATTAGAAATATTATTGCAACCGGGTTTATTCTTATATATCCTCCCATAAGCTTTAAGAACAAAAGAAAGGCTAACGCATGGACTATAACTACACCCACTCCTAAAATCATGCTTGCCTTTAATCCAAGAGAGAAAGTCATTAAAAACAGCGGTATTAGCTCTAAAAAAACACCAACGATGGGAATGTAGTTAGTCACGAAGGCCCAAAAACTTAAAAGAATAACATATTTTGAACCCAAATACCATAGGAGTAGTCCTAAGGAGACAGCCACAAACAATGCAACCACAGAGATAGAGAATATATATTGTCTTAATTGAACGTAAACATCTCGTAAAAATAAAGCAGCTTCCCTTCGACAGCTCCTGGGAAATGCATAAGGCACCGCCTTTCTTATGCTCTTAAAGTGATACATAAGGTAAATAGACCCTAAAATTACATAAAAAAGAAAGGTAAACAATTGGGGAGTTATTTTGGTCACGGTGGAAATGACGCTCTCGAGGACCCTTAGTAGTCGAGGCTCAAATATGTCAAAAAGCTGGGTTAATCTAACACTAATGGTATACGGAAGCAATTTTTCCCATTCCTTTTTCTCGAAAAACTTTGCTGCCATCTCATAAAAGGTTGCCGCCTCTTTTACAAGGGATGGAATCAAAAATATGAGAAGTAAGGTTAGAGAGGAAAAAAAGAAGAGCAGAACTATACCATTTGACAAATTCTTATTAAAATTCAATTTCCTGCATAGGAAAACAGAAAAAGGTTCAAGAAAGATAACAATGGAAAAAGTAGTCAAAAAGGTTCCAAAAACGAAGGGGAAAAAGAGAACAACAAGCACCAATAAAAAAGCATACAGGAGAAAGAACTTAATCAATGTCTTGTTCAACATGGCTGGCCTCCCCTTAAGTAGAGAGGAGAGATTTTGAGAGGGTCATCGCTTCCTTCTTTATCAAATAGAAACTTTGCCATAACTACTATCCCTTTCAGCATCAAAAAGTTATAATTACTCCAAGACTCATCTACAACAAGAACATCTTCTTGTCTAAAATCACTAAGGTCTTTCACAACTTCATTAGTCAGCTTGCTTGGTGGAATTCCTCCCTTGAACATCGCTCCTATATATTGTCTCTTTCTAACCCTGACTGTAGGGATTACTCTTAGACCTGTAAAATTCGATGCAAGCGCATCCAAGGAAGGAACACCCTTAATGGGTTTAGAAAGGGAATAAGCCATCACCTTGCCCACAGAGATTCCTACCCTGAGACCTGTAAATGAGCCCGGCCCTAAAGCTACTGCGATAAGATCTATGTCCTTCAATTCTCTTTTAGATTCCTCTAAAACACGCTGAATTAAAATGGGAAGATAAACAACATGCTTTCTTTCCTCGGGAAAGGGAAGGTAAAAGATGGGGAGGTTTTCCTCGAATAGACCAACGCCACCCCTAAAACATGAAGTGTCTATCGCCAAAATAAGCATCCCTTTCTATCTCCTTCCTTATACAGTCCAAAAATTCCGTTTTGCCCGTAATTTCTACGATTCTATTATTGCCTTCATCTAGTTCAATTCTAACGACTACTGAAGGAGGAAAAGTGTCAGAAATTCTATCGGCCCATTCAATCACCACTACCCCTTCTCCTATTAACTCTTCTAATCCAAGATCGAAAACCTCATCCGCACTTAATCTGTATAAGTCAACATGATAAAGCATGGTATCTTCTCCCTTATATTGGCTTATCAAGATGAAGCTTGAGCTCCGTATGTTTTCTTTGATGCCAAGGCCCCTTGCTATTCCCCTTGTTAGAACGGTTTTACCAACTCCCAAATCACCGATAAGAAAAACTATTTCATCTCCATTGAAACAGGACGCCATGATTCTGCCAAGCCTTTCTGTTTCGAATTCTGAAAAAGTGCGTATTCTCACCTTCTCCTCCTGAGAAAAGATAGGAATAAAACCATCACCCATCCTCCCATAAGAGCCAGTAAAACCTTTAGAGGATTGGCTATATCAACATTTGGGTTCAGTCTCTTAGCTAAAAGCAAGACGAAGGTTACAAACACCAAAGTCATAATATAAAGTTTTACATTTCTACGATATATTCTATTTAGTCTCTCCCGCTCCTCTTCCAAGCGGGCCTTCCTTTTTTCGTCTCTCAAATAG
>LGFB01000190.1 GCA_001508835.1 bacterium 42_11 | reverse complement strand
GGTTTCGGTTCTACACCTTTCTGTTACAGCTTCTTTGACAGCACGATCAACATCCCACCAAAGTCTAACAATATTAGGATTTGCATTCCTCCAAGCATAGACTAGCGGTTTTAATTCTTCTTCGGTAAGACCCATGTCAAGTGCACCCATTGCTTTTAATGCACCTACTGACCCTCCATAGCCACAGTTATGAACTAACACATTTGAAACAGTAAATCTATGATTCTTACCTGCATTTAATATGTCATAAACTCTAACCTTGCTTGGATTAATCTCCAGTTCTTTCTCTGTTCTATAACTGCCATTTCTGCTGATGCTATAATTTCTTCTCTTGTCATGCCATTGGATATCATCCTTGTAACAACACTTCTTGCATAGGGCCAATTTTCTTGTTTGAAATCTGGGATTACTGATATTCTTCTGTTGGCTTGATTTATACTTCTTGGAACAAAACGAATATTGCCCTTTTCGTAATTTCCGTCGTTGTCTATCCTGTCCATCTCTAAATCTTGGCGTACATTTTCTACATTTTTCAATATCCATATCCCCGCACTGAGAACTGAGGGAAAATTGAATTTTATACCCCTTCCCCCATATAAATGGTAATTCCTTGCCTTTGGATTCTCGCAACGCTGCTTTGCGGCAGCAAGTCTTTTCTGTAGCCACAAAGGTATCTTCCTTTGTTGAGAGCATCTCTGGCAGCCTTTTGATTTTCCAGATTTTAAGCTGTTTAAATTTTGCCACTGTATACTGTGACAACCTGTGCATTGTGTTAGGACATAGCAATGATTCATCTTTGCATTCCATCTTTTCTGTGCACTTATTATTTTCACCCAGCCGTATTGCTCTCCTACCATTTCCGGTTTGTATGAGATGTGCTTTGCAGGTGGCAGCTTCTCCAAATTGTATTGGCCTCGATTTCCCTTTGACCCATACAAGATGGTCTTTTGTAGCTGTAAGTCCTCCATAAGTTATAACCTCCTTTTCACCTTTTGAAATGACACCATCATGTTTTACCCAATCTTCACCATCCCACAATTTATGTTTTGTTGTAATATCTTGAATTGGAACAAGTCCTTTATCCGTTAACACAAGACTATTATGTGCTATACAAGCCAGTTCTGCCTGCTTACCTTTCTGCCTTAAATGTCCGTTAACGCCATTCTTCTCAACAGGAACATTAAACATTTGCGATGCTGAAGCACAATAAATGTCTCCGCCATTTGCAAACACTTCATTTCTCCATGTCTCCCCAGCAAGCCAAGCAATTACTCTAGCTTCTATTGCACTAAAGTCAGCAACGATAAACTTATATCCTTTCTTTGGCACAAAAGCGGTTCGGATTAATTCAGACAAAACTCCCGGAATAGAGTCATACAATATTTCCAAGGCATCAAAATGGCCACCTCTAACCAATCGACGTGCCTGTTCCAGATCCGACAAATGGTTCTGAGGGAGATTTTGAACTTGTATAAGCCTTCCTGCAAATCTACCGGTTCGATTAGCACCGTAGAATTGTAGTAGTCCCCGAGCTCTTCCGTCAGTGCATACAGCATTTTCCATAGCGGTGTATTTCTTTACACTGGATTTAGCTAGTAACTGTCTCAGTTCCAGTACTTCACTCAGATGTTCTGGAGCTTCCTTTAATAGTGCCTTAACTGATGCCTTATCAAGACTGTCTGTTTCCAGACCATTTTCTGATAGCCAGGACTTCATTTGAACAACTGAATTAGGATTTTCAAGTTCAGTTAGTTCTTTTAGTCTGCTTGTAAGCTCTTCTCGGGTTTGCTCATCACATTGGATAGCTTGCCTTACCAATTCCAAATCCAACTGAATACCTCGATCATTGATTTGCTGGTCTAGAATATAGTTCTTCCACTCCTCTTCCGGCATAGGAAATTTTTGAAGCTTTGCCTGTATGGAAAGTTCAACTTCAACGTCTCGAAGGTTATATTCTTTGAAGCTATTCCACTTCTCTGGAGCATGTTCAGGTAAATTTCGTGTACGACCACCATTCGCCCCTGTTGGTTTGCATGGAACTGAAAAATATCGGATGAGCTCTTTACCTTCTGTCAGCTTTTTCTTATCTGCTCCTGTTACAATTGCTGCCCCTTCCAAAGATAGAGGAAGTCCAAGATACGCAGACCATACCATCGTACAACGCCAAGAATCAGGTTCTAGGTGAATACCAAAGTGTTTAGATAAGCAAATCCGTTCAAACTGCGCATTGAATGCCCATTTGGTAACATTATTATCTAAAATCGCTTGCTGTATTTCTTTAGGTATTTTTTCGCCACAAGCGAAATCCACTACTTGTACCGGCCCAGCATCTACACTGTAACCGAAAAGTAAAATCTCAAAATCCGGTGCTTCAGCGTAACGATAGACCCCGCTTTTGGCGAGGTCTACGCTACTATATGTTTCTATATCTATGCTGAGGGTTCTCATGATAAAAAGTCATCATCCACGTCAGTGGCAAAGTCATCAGCTGCATTAGTTCTTCCACCCAAAGGCTCACCATCGCGGATTTTTTGAATATTTCCAAGACCACATGCTATACCCTTATTCCCATTGGAGTTAAAGGCATAAAAGTTGATACTTACTCTTGCATAAACACCGGAGTATACTTCTGAACGCTCAAGGATTGGATTGATATTTTTATCTACAATTTGTGGAGGGGTATTGCTATTGGCATTGATAAAATAGCTATTTGCATAAGCTTCATCATCTGGACGATCAATATCTCCGTCACGTAGAGGAAGCTTTAACGCCGCTTTATTTGGAATCTTACTACCGAATTTACCTTTACCTTCTTCTATTGCAGCATTCACCGCTTCATTGATAGCGCTTAAGGTTTTAGTATCACTCTTAGGAATAATCAGGCTCACACTGTATTTTTCAGCA
>LGFB01000189.1 GCA_001508835.1 bacterium 42_11 | reverse complement strand
CAGAGAAGAGTTAAACCTTTTACTCCGAGATTACTGTGGTAGACCAACTCCCTTGTATTATGCAGAAAGGCTATCTAAAGAACAAGGTAGAGGAAAAATTTACCTTAAAAGGGAAGACTTAGCCCATACGGGAGCACACAAAATAAACAACGCTATAGGACAAATACTTTTAGCGAAAAAAATGGGAAAAAAAAGAATCATAGCGGAAACAGGGGCCGGTCAACATGGAGTTGCTGTAGCCACCGTGTGCGCTAAGCTCGGCTTGGAGTGTAATATATACATGGGGGAAGAGGACATAGAGAGGCAAAAGCCTAACGTTTACAAAATGAAAATGCTAGGAGCTAAAGTCATTCCAGTCTCATCGGGAAGCAAAACTTTAAAAGATGCAACTAATGAAGCCATAAGAGACTGGGTCTCAAACGTAGAAACCACATATTACCTTATAGGCTCTGTAGTAGGACCTCATCCATACCCCACTATAGTAAGGGATTTCCAAAAAATCATCGGGGAGGAAACAAAACAACAGATATTAGAAAAGGAAAATCGATTACCGGATTATATAGTGGCATGTGTAGGAGGAGGAAGTAACGCAATTGGTATATTTTATCCCTTTATAGATGACGTCCAAGTAAAATTGATAGGCGTCGAGGCAGGAGGAAAAGGGGTAGAGTCTGGACTTCATGCAGCCTCGCTTAATGCAGGTAAGATAGGAGTTCTACACGGTTGCAAGTCCTATGTTCTTCAAGACGAAAATGGACAAATAATAAATCCCTACTCTATTTCCGCCGGTCTAGACTACCCTGGCGTAGGGCCAGAACACGCATTTTTGAAAGAAACTGGAAGGGCGCTTTACGTAACTGTAAGTGACGAGGAAGCCATAGAAGCAGCTATGACCCTTATCCGAACAGAGGGGATAATTCCAGCACTTGAAAGCGCTCATGCGATAGCTTATGCCCTCAAGCTCACGAAGGTAGTTAAAAATAATGAGATTATAATCGTAAATCTCTCGGGAAGAGGAGACAAAGACATGTCAACCTTGATAAAAAGTCTTGGAGTAGAAGAAGGTGATAACAATGAATGAGAAACACTTGTTTGAAGAAATCTTTAAAAAAGGAAAGGTACTCATCCCATTCATAACAACAGGTTACCCTCGCATAGAACTGTTCGAAGAAATAGTATACAGTCTAAGTGAAAGTGGAGCAGATATCATAGAAATTGGCATACCCTTCTCAGACCCCCTTGCAGACGGAGTAACAATTCAAAAGTCAAGCCAAATTGCATTAAAACAAGGTATCGGTCTAAAGTCCGTACTCAAGATGCTTTCAAAAGTATCTTATAAAGTGGATACACCGCTTGTTATAATGAGCTATTACAATCCTATTTTAGCTTATGGAATAGAAAATTTTGTGAGCGATGCTAAAAAAGCAGGAATAGCAGGCATAATAATTCCTGATCTTCCTTTCGACGAAAACGAAACCTTATACTTAGAAGCCCAAAGAGCAGGGTTAAAAACTATAATGATGATAACGCCTGTTACACCAATACAAAGAGTGAAGGAAATCATTAAATATGCAAGCGGGTTTATATACTGCGTATCATTAATAGGAATTACAGGAGACAGTAAAAAGCCTCTATTCGATTGGATATCCCGAGACCTACCTCAGATACGCAAGCTCTCTCCCCTACCGATGGTTCTGGGCTTCGGCGTAGACTCTCCTGAAACAGCTCAAAGAGTTTCCCCTTTTGTTGATGGTATAGTTGTAGGAAGCGCCTTTATAAAAATGATTGATAATCTTATATCAACAGGAATGCTAGAAAAAGAAACCATCCTTGAGGAAGTCAAAAATTTCACAAGAAAATTCAAATTGGCAATAGAAGGACCTAAATAAGCACAACCTAAATTTTACTCATACATAAATAAAAATGGTATAATCTTTAGAAAGAAAACAGGGGAGGAGGATTTCTAAAATGGCTCAAAACGATTTTGCATCTTTCCCTAAAGAATATGAAGATTTTAAAAAGAAATTTCTAGAGATATCAGGAATAGACCTAAACTATTACAAACATCAGATACACAGAAGAGTTCACATGTTTATGAGAAGATGGAATATAGAAACCTACGATGACCTTTTAAAAAACATAAAATCCGACAAAGAAAAATACAGAACATTTGTTGACTACCTTACAATCAATGTCTCTGAGTTCTTCAGAAATCCTGATAGATTTGAAATCCTTGAAAAAGAGGTTCTTCCACTCATCCTTGAAACAAAAACTGACAGGAGTATAAAGGCTTGGAGTGCAGGTTGTTCTACAGGAGAGGAGCCATATTCCCTTGCGATAATATTTGAAGATTTAAGAATAAAAAGGTATCCGCGCATTCTGGCTACCGATATAGACCCCAACGTTTTGGAGAAAGCAAGAGAGGGCGTTTACGATATTAAGCAACTGCAAAATGTTACCGCTGAACGCCTTAATAAGTATTTTATAAAAAGAACCCAAAACTTATATGAAATTTCTCAAAACATTAAGGACAGGGTAGAATTTAAGAAACACGACCTTCTTAATGATCCGTTCGACAAAGAATTTGATTTAATACTTTGTAGAAATGTAGTAATATACTTCGAAAAAGAAATAAAAGAAAAACTTTACCTCAAATTTAGAGACGCACTCCGTATAGGTGGTGTTTTAATGGTAGGCAACACTGAACAAATATTTGGATACAGAGAAATAGGCTTTAAATCCATCAAACCCTTTTTCTATCAACGAGTTAAATAAGTTTTAGCAAGCTCCCAATAGTTAAGGGCATGCTCTTCCAAGTTTCTTTTCTCTTCCTCCGTGAGCTCCCTGACCACCTTTCCGGGAATCCCCATAACAAGAACGCCTGGAGGTATTTCCCTTCCAGGCGTTATAACTGTCC
>LGFB01000188.1 GCA_001508835.1 bacterium 42_11 | reverse complement strand
AGCGGTTTCTCCACCGGGGGGAGACCTTTCAGAGCCCGTTACGCAAAACACTTTGAGAGTTGTAAAAGTTTTCTGGGGATTGGATGCAGAGCTTGCCTATCAAAGGCATTTCCCAGCTATAAATTGGCTTAATAGCTATTCTCTCTATATGGAAGATCTTGAAGAATATTGGAGAAGGGAGATAGGTGACGAGTGGATTGAGATAAGGAAGGAAGCTATGAAGCTTTTGGAAGAGGAAGCAGAGCTTAAAGAGATCGTTAGATTGGTTGGGATAGATGCTCTATCCAAGGAGGATAGGCTTAAACTTTTAGCGGCGAAGTCTATCAGAGAAGATTTCCTCCATCAAAACGCTTTCCACGAGATCGATACTTATACGTCTTTTACCAAGCAGTATAGAATGCTCAAAATAATAATGGATTTTTATAATTTAGCTCGAGATGCTCTAAAAAAGGGAGCAGATCTAAGGGATATAGAGAATTTGGCCATTCTTGAAGACATAGCATGCATGAAGTATACGCCTGAAAATAGCATGGAGCTATTTGACAAGATAGAAGAGGAGCTTAAGAGGCAAATATACGCTCTCATTCCTACTGGAGGTGAATAGAGTTGATAAAGGAATACAAAACCATAAGCGGTATTTCCGGTCCGCTTATCATAGTTGAAAAAGTTACCGATGTTAAATATGATGAGCTTGTTGAGATTCAACTTGGAAATGGGGAAATTAGAAGAGGACGTGTTCTTGAAATAACCACTGATAGAGCTCTTGTTCAGGTTTTTGAAGGGACTTCGGGTTTGGATATAAGAGATGCCAAGGTCAGGTTTTTGGGTAAGGCTCTAGAACTCCCTGTGAGTAGGGATATGCTTGGTAGAATATTTGACGGTTCTGGTAAGCCCATCGATGGAGGTCCTGAGATAATTCCTGAAAAGAAACTTGACATAAATGGTAACCCAATAAATCCGTATTCTCGTGATTATCCCTCTGAGTTTATTCAGACCGGTATATCTACCATTGATGGCATGAATACTTTGGTTAGAGGACAGAAATTGCCGATTTTCTCAGGAAGTGGGCTACCACATTCGAGGATGGCCGCACAAATAGCAAGGCAGGCTAAAGTTTTGACTTCTCACGAAGAATTTGCAGTGGTATTTGCTGCTATGGGGATTACTTTTGAGGAGGCCAATTTCTTCATAGAAGATTTTAACAGAACTGGTGCCATTAAAAGGGCGGTCATGTTTATAAACCTGGCTGATGACCCAGCTATAGAACGTATAGCTACTCCACGATTGGCTTTAACTGCTGCTGAGTACTTGGCTTTCGACCTGGACATGCATGTCCTTGTTATATTAACGGATATGACCAATTATTGTGAGGCCTTGAGAGAAATATCTGCTGCAAGGAAGGAAGTTCCTGGAAGAAGAGGTTACCCTGGCTATCTTTATACGGATCTTGCTACTCTCTACGAAAGAGCGGGAAGGATAAAAGGGAAGAGAGGCTCCATAACTCAAATTCCTATACTTACTATGCCGGAAGATGATAAGACTCATCCAATTCCTGATCTTACTGGTTATATAACTGAGGGGCAGATAATATTAAGTAGAGAGTTGCATAGAAAAGGTATATACCCTCCTGTTGATGTTTTGCCTTCTTTGTCTCGCCTTAAGGACAAGGGTATTGGAGCAGGCAAAACGAGAGAGGATCACGCTGATCTTTTGAATCAGCTATTTGCGGCTTATGCGAGAGGGAGGGAAGCGAGAGAACTTGCTATCATTCTTGGCGAGGGCGCTTTAACCGAAGAAGATAGGGCATTTGTGAAGTTCGCTGATGAGTTCGAGAACAGGTATGTAAAACAGGGTGAGTATGAAGATAGGTCTATAGAGGAGACTCTTGAGTTAGGTTGGGATCTTCTTGCTATGCTTCCTCTCAAGGAACTCAAGAGGATAAGTGATGAGTTTAAAGAGAAATGTCTTATACCGAGAATAAAGGCTGGGGAGAAAGCTTATGAAGCTGCGGGTTAATCCGAACAGGATGGAGCTACTCCGCCTTAGGCGGAGGCTTGCAATTGCAAAGAGGGGACATAAGCTTTTAAAGGATAAGCAGGATGCTCTTATAAAGAGATTCATCGAATTGGCCAGAGAGAGTAAGAGACTAAGAGAAGAGCTGGAAAAAGAACTTCAAAAGGCTTATGGGAGCTTTTTGGGAGCAAGGGCGATTATGAGTAGTAGAAGCCTTGAGGAAGCATTGCTTATATCTGGTATAAGGTCTCAGCTTAAGGTCAGTATGATAAACATGATGAGCGTTTTAGTTCCTCAATTTGAATTTTTGTATGAAGGAGATCCCGCAAACTATGGTTTTTGGGAAACCTCTGGGGAGTTAGATTTAGCTTTATATACCTTTATAAATTTTCTTCAAAAGTTAATCAAGCTTGCGCAAATGGAAAAGGCTGTTGTCTTGCTTGCTGACGAGATAGAAAAAACGAGGAGAAGAGTAAATGCGTTAGAGTATGTATTGATTCCTGCTCTTGAGGAGACCATATCTTTTATAAAAATGAAGCTTGATGAAATGGAAAGGTCCACGTTAACGAGATTGATGAAGATAAAGGAGATAGTTAGAAAGCACTAAGAAGGGAGAGTAAAGTTGATGCGGGGGGAGAAAGTTTTTATTGCAGATACAGCAAAGTTAATCGGAGATGTAAGATTGGGTGAGAAAGTGAGTGTTTGGTTCGGTGCCGTTTTAAGAGGAGATATAGCTCCAATAGAAATAGGGGATTTAAGCAATATCCAGGATAACGTGGTTATTCATGTTGATAAGGGCGTTCCAACCATAATAGGCAGGGGAGTTACTGTAGGACATGGCGCTATCATACATGCGTGTAAAGTTAACGATTACGCTTTAATAGGTATGGGGGCAATCTTGCTTGACAATTGTATTATAGGGGATCATTCTATAATAGCA
>LGFB01000187.1 GCA_001508835.1 bacterium 42_11 | reverse complement strand
TTATGAGTTTCTCAAATTCACCAACAGAATAGAAGTCTTTAACTTCCGTTTCTTCAGGGACTTCAATAGCTGCTCCTTCGCTTGCCACGTCTGTAAGAGATATTCCACCTTTCTTATCAATATTCATGTAA
Source organism: bacterium 42_11 (assembly GCA_001508835.1). Classification (GTDB taxonomy): domain Bacteria; phylum Synergistota; class GBS-1; order GBS-1; family GBS-1; genus 42-11. The sequence goes on along the minus strand of LGFB01000187.1, from coordinate 2,825 downwards.
ATCTTATGAATTTTGTAAGGAGATAAGAATCCATCCTCTATACCCTGTCCTAAACTATAAACATACACAGGTGTGCCAAAGTAAGCATAAGTGTCTATATTGTCGTCCCTTTTTGGTGTTGCGGTCATACCAAAATGAACAGCATCCTTAAAATAGTCAAGAATTTCCTTCCATCTACCATACCCAGACCTATGACACTCATCAATAATCACCATATCAAAGAAGTTCGGAGGATATTCCTGATAGAGTCTCTTTCCGTTCTTCTCTGAGTAGAGAGTTTGATATGTGGCAAAATAAATATCTCTTATTTTGAGAGCCTTACCTTCTTTAATTATCTCTCTTGCACCACCAAATGGTTCAAAACGGTTATACGCTTGGTTTCTGAGCATTATTCTGTCTGCAACATAAAGAATTCTTCTAGCTTTTCTAGTGTTATAAAGTTTCCAAGCAACCCAGAAGGCAACTTCTGTTTTACCCGTTCCTGTTGCCATAGTGAGTAGAATACGCTTTTTTCCATTCAAAAAAGCTTCTATAACATTTTTCACTGCCGCAATTTGATAATATCTTGGGATTTTGTTTTGGACAATTTTATAAGGATATAAAAGGGGATTTTCATCTTTATTGAATGGCAAGAGCTTATTAAACTTCCATAACGAGTACCTTTTCCATAATTCCTGTGGAGATGGGAATTTATCAAGAGTTCTTTGTTTTTTTGTTATGAAATCATATTCTTCAATTTTATGACCATTTGTTGAGTATGCAAACGGAACATTAAGCATTTCCGCGTATCTCTTAGCTTGTTGAATACCTGTCGCATGGTGTTTTGCTTCTTCTTTCGCTTCTACAACAGCTATCGGAAAATATCTTTCTAAGAATAGGATATAATCAGGTTTCACACCTTTTTTTCTGTTTCCGTATTCATCTATTATTCTACCTTCGGTTATTTTCAACTCGCGCTGTATCAAATCCTCCGACCATCCTGATTTATATAATTTTGGATCTATTAGCTTGGCTCTTGTATCTGCCTCGTTCAGCATAAATCTTCACCTTCTTTCTCAAACCCCAAGAATTCCATTGTATATTTTTCTTGCCTTTTTATTATTATGGTATCACATCATGATGACAAATAATCGAAAAACTCGTTCTTAACAAAACTAAGTACCTTTCTGAAAGCGACTATCTGGAAACATCCAGGTTGTATGACGCTTTCCTTAAAACTCCTGGCGAAATCATGCTGAAGTCAAGGGATGTACTGATAAAAGGTATAAAGAAGGGAGTCGAGGAAGGACTGTTCGGTCTTGGATACCTTGAAGAAGGAAAACCTGTCTGCGTGAAAATAGGCGAACGTCCGGAAGATGTAACGTTTGAAGAGAACGAGATAATAATAAAACCAGAGATTTGCAAAAAAGACGTTCAAACAGAGAAAAAGGAAGGTGAGGAAGGAACAGGTCCATCAGAAAAAGGCCAGACTTATGACGGGATCGAATCAGGAAAGGTCGTTACCGTAAAAGAGACCACTGAAACAAGTACTGTATCAGATGAGAGAAAAATAAGACAACTGAAACTTGAACTCAAAGTTCCCATTGGACAAACATCGACGGTCACAAGAATTCTGAATTATTTAAAAGACAGATTTTCACATGTAACGGTAACCGTGTCCATCCAGGCAGAAGATGGTGCACTGGAAAAATCCGACTACGAAGACAGAATACTGGAGGCTTTGAGGCAGTCTGGAATCAATATCATCTTTGAGGATAAGGGATGACAATTCAGTATCAAACAGGCCCTCCAACCGGAGGGCCTGGAAACGTCAGAATTTTCACCTTATTCCCAATCCAGTAGCCTTTTTTCTCCTTCGAGTTTTTTTATGTCGGTGATGTCCTGAACTACTTCGAGTGTTCCCATGTAGTTTCCGTCTTCGTCCAAAACCGGGAAGTATCTTATGTGGATTTTTCTTTCTCCCATGTTAATCCAGAACTCTGCAGGGTCTTTTCTTCCTTCTTTGAAAGCTTTCAAAATCTTGTTCACGATATGAACGCTCCTTGGTGGGTGACAGAACTGCACTGGTCTTCCAAGAACGGTGGGTGCCCTGTGGAATATCCTGTGGCCTCCTGAGAAGAACCGGACTCTGTCGTGTTTGTCCACGAAGGTGACATCGATTGGCAGAGTTTTAAATATTGCGTTCAACTCCTCCATGGAAAGGTATCCGCTTTCCAGTTTCAAATCATTTTCTCGAACAAGTGAATACTCAGTGTCAGGTTTGAGTGCTCCTACAACCCTTTTGATCTCTTCGGGGAGCTTTTCGTACGTTTCGGGAGGAACGGTTGGATCTATCTGGTGTGGAAGGAGTGGTTCCGCAGAAGTTTCCCACTCTTCCACCACTTCCACTTTGTAGTATCCTATGTCTTTTTCAAACATCTTTATGGCCTTCCATTCACCTTCGGAGAGAAGAACCTTCAGGGTTGGATAAAGAATGTTGTTTTCTCTGAAGACCATATCTGAGAGCATCCTTGAGAGTTCGAGGGCTTCTTTTTTCAGCCGTTCATCGTCTTCTTCTTTTTTCAGAAGATTGACCAGGAGTCTTATTTTCAATCTCACCTCATCGTGCTTTGACCAGAGAACGGTGGGAACTGCGGTGATTCCTCTTCTTTCGATGTATGGGAATATCAACATCTCTTCTCTTGTGTAGTGCGTGTATCCTATTCTGGAAAGTTCAGACACGTGCTGGACGATTTTTTCGTAGAAGTTTCTTCTTCGAGGATCTTCTTTTTGAAGGGAGAATGTACTGGAAGCCAGCAAACCCAGGGCTTCTGCATCTTTGAGTA
>LGFB01000186.1 GCA_001508835.1 bacterium 42_11 | reverse complement strand
TAGCTCAAAAGACCTGATCCTCAGAGTAAAAAGCATGCTTGGCTTAAAGAATTCTACTTAAAGTCGCAGATTGATATTTCCAACCCCTTTAAGGCTTCAAGAAACTTGGGTTCATCGAGCTCATCAACTTTAACTACAACTCTTGCCTTTCCTTCATGAGGAGAAGGGTAAGTAGCAAGAGCAATTATGTTACCTCCATATCTCGCTATAAGTTGGGTTAGCTGAGCTAATACCCCTTTCTTATCGGGAAGCTCAAAAACAAACCTACGGCCATCCCGCCCAGCTCCAAGAAGTCTCAATAGGATTTTAAAGATGTCCGTCTCTGTGATTATTCCCACAAGGCCTCCATCACGCATAACGGGAAGCCCTCCTACCTTTCTATCTGCCATTATTTTAGCGGCCTCTTCTATAGGAATGTCTTCTGAAACAGTAACCACATCTTTAGTCATTATATCTTTAACTTGGAGCTTGCTTAAAAGATAACTTAGCTCCCATATATCAAGAGTTGTAGCCTTCGAGGGTGAGGCATAAAGTAGGTCCTTCTCTGTAACTATGCCAACAAGCTTGCCTTCTTCATTGACAACAGGCAACCTTCTAATACCTTTATCTCTTATCAACTTAAGAGCATCCTGAAAGGAGGTTTCCGGCTTGATGGTTATAGGATTAGGGGTCATCACATCTTTTACCAGCAAGACCTATCACCTCCACTTAAGCTCTATATTCTCCTCTTGTGGGTATATTATCTTGTAAGAGAAGGTAACCTTCTTCTCCTCCCCTGGACTAAGCTTCAACCTCCATCTTATTTGCCCCATACCCGTTTGCTCCGCTTCTTTAGGAGTAATCCTCCCCAGCTCAACCCTTATCCTCGAATCCATAGAGACGGGGAAAACATCCTCTAACAAAAGATCGATTTCTTCGCCGGTCAGATTTTTCACACCAATCTCATAAGCATACTCTCTAACGCTGGATTTATCTATTATTCCTTTAGCAGTTTCACCAAGCTTTGTCGCCTTTCTCTCAACCTCGATTCTCTCATCGCTACCGAAGCTGATCTTGTAAAGACCGTTACGGCTCATTCCCTCTATCTCTTCGCTACCTAAAAATGTCTCCCCTACCCAAAACTCCGACTCGCCAGGCAGAAAATCAAAGGGAGAGACAAGTCTAAAGGATGCCATTCTGTAAACAGAAGTATCCAGATACGGTCTACAAAGATAAAAAATCTCATCAATGGGTAGCTCTCCCTTCCAAACTAAAACCCTTCGTTTTTCTCCCGTGGAAGGAAGAGAGGTTACTTGCTTTAAATCTATTTTTACCCCCAGTTCCGTCTCTTTAAAAGAAACCCCCTTTTCCTCAAGCTGTGGCGGAGCCATACTAAACATTAACTTATCTACCCTTTCCCCCTTAAAGGCTTCCTTCTCAGATATGTCAACAAGCAAGCTCCGTTCCTCAGGTGGAGATAGGGAAACCCCTTCCCTAATGGAAGCCAATGTTACATGAGCTTCCTCCCAATCTCGACCGGTCTTTTGCCATAGATTAGCATAAGTCTCAACAACGAGTTTCTTCTCGGAAGGTCTTAGAACGAACTTGTAGGTGGGAAACCATCCGGCTCGGGGGGAGTAATAAGAATAAAAAAGCTTCCCACCTTTCGTATTCCCACTTAACTTTAAATAAGCTACTATTTTTCTTCTTGAAGCAGGGGTATCTATCTCCTTAAGCCTTTGCTTCAGTAAGGCAATCTTTTTATCCAACTCTCCTATTTTCTTATCCAGATCTTTTACTTCAGAAAAGTGCTTCTCTGTCCTATCCTCGACCAGGCTTATCCAAGCATGGGCATCGCTCGGATTATCTATCTGAACCTTATCCATCAGACCCCTAAGAATCTCAAAAGATGCATCACTAATTTTCTTTTTTAGTAAAAGCTTCTCTTTCTCTTCCTCAAGCTTCCTTATTTCATCTTTCAACTCCTTTATAGCAGGAACCTCGTCATCGGAAAGATAAAGATTCGTAAAAGATACGGAGTCAACATAAAATCCCTCTGAAGTCATCCTAAGACTTTTAACAGACACATCGTAAGGAAGCTCAAGCTTGTATTCTGAAGCTCCAGGTGGAATAACGACCTCTTCGCTCACCAAGACTCCATCTTGGTACAATTCAACTTTTAAGAGAGCATGAGCAAGATGAGGGAAAAGCAAAATCCCAAGAAGTAGTAACCAAATTGATATAAACTCCTTCATCTTATCTCACTGCTCCTTACTAATTCCCCAGTTATCATATATATGACCTTCTCGGCCAAGTTAGTGGTATGATCTCCAACCCTTTCAAGATGTCTTGCCACAAACATCAGCTGAACCCCTTGCTTTAAAGTTCTCCCAGGGTTTTCAAGCATAAGGAAGAAAAGCTCACTAACTATTTGCCTTTCCAAATCATCAAGCATGTTATCCATCTTGCACACCTCATAGGCCTTTTCAACGCTTCTTTCCAGGAAAGCTTCTATGGCCATATCCAGCATCTTCTGAGCATGCTCTGCCATTCTCGGAAGGTCAATTAAAGGTTTTACAAAAGGCTCTTTTCCTATGGCCAAAACTATGCGCGCTATATTAACGGCCAAATCGCCAACCCTTTCTAAGTCAACTATCATCTTCATTATGGTAGTTATCGTTCTAAGATCACGCGCCAAAGGGTGCCTCCTTGCTATCACCTCAACACAGGTTCTATCCAATTCTATGGTGAGGTCATCTAAAAAGTCGTCGCTATTTATTACCTCATTGGCGAGGTCTTGATCTTGATGCACTAAAGCCTTCATCGCCTTAGACAACGCATCCTTAGAAAGAGAAGCAAGCCTGAGTAACTTCTCTTCCAAATCTCTTAAATCCTCTTCCAGACTTGCTCTTATATTAAGACCCAAACTTTTTCACCTCCCACTATCATTTTACCCTACCACTTTCTATTTGAAAAGGGTTATGGTATAATAAAAGCGTG
>LGFB01000185.1 GCA_001508835.1 bacterium 42_11 | reverse complement strand
GGAAAAGAAATATCAATGTGACCTTTGAGAGTCTCCATCACTTTTCCATCGACTAAGAATTGAACCATTTTAATTTCTGGAAAACTTTTACACAGAGAGTTAACTATACTATATATAGTCATAACCTCAGCATTACTTCCACCAGGGTGATTTTCAATTATTTGAGAAGAAAAGTCTAAAAAAACGATCCCCCTACCTATAAAAACATGCTTCAGCTCCGTTCCCTGAGGAATAACTTTTGCCTTAGAATCGTATAACTCCTTAAAAACCTCTCTGATCATTTCCTCAAGACTGCTTTCAACTATTTCTTTCGATTCCTCAGTCAAATTTTCGTGGGCTGAGTCCGGGAGATATAGATAAACTACTTTCTTGGATATTTCAATTTTCCTTTCAGACACAAGAGGTTCCTTAACCATTTCTTCTCTCTTTAACATTTTCTCTTCCTTAAAGAAAAACTTTTGTTTGAGAAGATATCCTACAAGATGATACCCTCCCCATATCGTCACCAAAAGAACGACCACAGCTGCTATAACCCTTCCCCAAAGAATTCTTTTCCTATATTTTCTTCGTTCCGTTCTCCTCATATCTCCAACCCTCCACTATCTGAGAGAAGATAGATAGCTGTTTACGCCTTTTGCTATAAGAGATGCTACTTTCCTCTGCCAAGAAGACGAGTTCAAAAGTTTCTCTTCTCTTGGATTACTTATGAAAGCAACTTCTACTAAAATAGCAGGCATCACAGCTCCTCTCAAGACAAAAAACGGAGCCTGAGCTATTCTTCGAACAGGTATCCCCAATTTACCATTACTCATCGAATCATATACTTCCTCTGCCAGTCTTGAACTTTCGTTTATCTTCGCGTTTTTCATCATGTCTTCCAATATCTTGACAAGCATGTCCGTTTTTCGCTTTACCTCCTCGCTTCCTAAACCAATTTCCATGTTTTCTCTTAAAGCTACAGCCATTGCAGAAGAATCGGTTGGCAACGCCATATAGTAAATCTCGCTACCCTTGGCAGAAGAAGAAAAACTTGCATTACAGTGTATGCTTAAGAAAAGATCTGCTTTCATTCTATTAGCCATTTTAGTTCTCTCCTCCAAAGGTAGGTAAATATCCTTATCTCTTGTCATAGCTACCCTATACCCCAACTTCATAAGTTCTTTTTTTAAATATAGAGAAATTCGCAGAACAATATCTTTTTCTCTCGTTCCCATTGGACCTATAGCTCCAGGATCTCTTCCTCCATGTCCTGGATCTATCATTACTAAAAGTTTGCCCCTCCCACTAACTTTGGGCACTTCGGGAGAAGGAACAATCGCCTTAGAAGAATCTTTTTTCTCAGAAGAGGGTTTTGTCCCAGCAATGGAAACAACACTATCCTTTGGTTTCTTTAAAACATCTAATACAAGACGGGGAGGGTTTTCCAATGTAAAATTCCTATAAGGAGGTGTCCCCTCAACCCCAATCTTTATTTTTGTATCTCCATCGCTTTTTAAAACCTCAACATCTTTCACAAGACCATCTCTTATTTTATACACTTCTTCCTTTGATGCTTTAACATCTTTCAAGATTACCACTAGGGTTTCGCCCTGAGTTGAAACTTCATATTCTGGAACCTTAGACAAATCAAAAACTATCCTTGTGTACCTATCAGCAGAGTAATATCTAATCCTAGATAGAGAAATTTCAGACTTAGAACCCTCTGATACCATATTAACAGCAGGAACCAAAGATGAAGTAGAAGGCGACTCCTCTTTTCCAGGTAAGGAAACAGTTTCTCTTTGAGAGACAGGCGCAGCGGGTAATTCACCGATAAAAAGTACCCTTTTATTGCTATCGAACTGTATCGCCGTATTCTCTAAAATAAAATTCAACGGCACAAAAATCTTATTACCTACAACTTTAGGAAAGCTATCAAGCAACCTAATTTTACCATCAACTAAAGCTGTTGGATTGTTTATTTGAAGCTGAAAATCCTTTTTCCCAATAGTAAAACTAAAAGTTCCATTTGCAGGGTTATATTTAAAACTGCCCCCTAAAGACCTTACCAGATCCTCGGGAGAGACATAAGTTATCCTATCAAAAACCATGAGAGGAATGTTACCCTTCTCTTCACCATTAACAATCAAAGGTAAGTTTTGAGAAGAAGCTTGGGGCAAAAGGGTGAAAAATATAGAGAGAAAAACAAAAAATATTAAAAAAGCTCTTTTACTCAACAAAAAGATCACTCCCCTCCAACCATCACATCCGATACAACCAAAGTAACTCCTCCCACAGTTCCGAAAAATGTAAGATCTTTCCCCACCTCTTCAAGCCTATTAAAAAATTCCAAAAGATTGCCAGCAATGGTAACCCCTTTAACCGGAAAGGCAAATTCTCCATTTTCTATCCATATACCAGAAACACCCAAAGAAAAATCCCCAGAAATAAGGTTAACTGTATGAAGACCCATGACCTCTAAAATGTACAAACCTTTATTAACATTTTTCAATATCTCCTCAGGTTCTTTCTCTCCAGGCATTATAAACAGGTTAGTAATACCGACTGACGGAATAGAAGCATACCCTCTTACAGCATTTCCTGTGGTATCAACCCCATCCTTAGATGCCGTATAAAGATTATGAAGATACGTCTCCAAAATTCCATCTACTACTACCTCTTTCCTCTTAGTGGGAAAGCCTTCTGCATCAAATGGAGCACTTCCCATCCCTTTCTCCATTGTACCATCATCTATCAAAGTAAATTTATCAGAAGCTATTTTCTTACCCAACCTACCACAAAGAAGAGATTTCCCCTTCTGAACATTCTCAGCAGATAGGAGAACAGAAAACAGAGAAATAAAATCCGCTGTAACTTCTGGGGCTAATATTATTGGAATTTTCTGACTCTTTACACGCTTGCCTCCTAATAAAGAAACAGCTCTATCAATAGCCTTTCGGGAAACCTCGGACAAATCAAGTTCCTCAAAGAACCTTTTTTCCTGAGAGT
>LGFB01000184.1 GCA_001508835.1 bacterium 42_11 | reverse complement strand
AGTGATATAAACTTCCACAATTAGAGCAGACCCGCCTATTTGTCAGCCTCTCAAGAACTGTTTCTTTGGAGACCTTTAAAAGAACTACTGCTGTAAGATTTTTTCCCATCTCCTCGAGGAGGGCATCTAATGCTTCAGCTTGGGGTATAGTTCTCGGAAAACCGTCAAGGATAAATCCGTCGTTTTTTATCTCCAAAAGCTTTTCCCTTATCATCTCTATTATGAGTCCATCAGGAACAAGAAGGCCATTATCCATATACTCTTTAGCCCTTTTACCTAATTCCGTTCCTTTAGAGACAGCTTCCCTCAGCATATCGCCAGTCGAGATATGAACGAGCCCATAATCCCTTTTAAGCATGGAAGCTATTGTGCCCTTACCAGCACCAGGCGAACCTAAGAGAATAAGATTCAAAGCTATCCCTCCCTTAAGCAATTTTAAAAGCGTGATTTTCAAAATCTAAACAGCTCTTTTCCGCCCTTTCTCTTAATGAATCCTTCATAATGTCTCATTATCAGATAAGCCTCTATCTGATGAACCGTTTCAAGGGCAACACCAACAACTATGAGCAATGCCGTCCCCCCAAAATAGAAAGTGTTAATGTTTACTACGCGCGTTAGAATAACAGGTAGCAAAGCAATCCCTGCAAGGAATACAGCTCCCCCTAAAGTGATTCTTGCGAGAATTCTTTCTATATAATCAGCAGTGGGTTTACCTGGTCGTATGCCCGGAATAAATCCTCCGTATTTTTTAAGGTTTTCAGCTACGTCCGCAGGATTAAAAATGACCGCCGTATAAAAGTACGTAAAGAATATGATAAGCAGGGCATAAGAAATCATATAAACCGGGTGACCAGGCCTAAAAATAGACAAAACCCCCTGAAAACTCTCTGGCAAAAACTGTGCTATAGTGCTTGGAAAAATCAGAATAGAAGAAGCAAAGATTATCGGAATAACACCACCCATATTGACCCTCAAAGGAAGAAAGGTAGACTGGCCTCCATAAATTTGTCTCCCCACAATCCTTTTAGCATATTGAACAGGAAGCCTTCTTTGCCCTTCCTGAACTAAGACAACTCCTGCGATGACAAGAACGGCTATTACCGCAAAAAGCACAAGGCTAATAAAGTTTATCTCTCCCACACTTACAAGGGAAAAAGTTTGAGCCAAGCTTTCTGGTATGCGAGCTACAATACCTGAGAAAATTATTATAGAAATTCCATTTCCTATACCATGATCCGATATTTGCTCGCCTAACCACATCAAAAGCACACTACCTGTTGTCACCGTTGAAACGATAATCAGTCTCGCCAACCAACCGGTATCGTATAAAACACCCAAGTGTTGCAACCAATAGGTCAAACCGAATGATTGAATAGCTGCAAACAAAATGGTTCCGTAACGAGTATACTGCGTTATCTTCTTCCTGCCCTCTTCGCCTTCTTTAGAAAGCTTTTCAAGATATGGAATCACAACTGTCAAGAGTTGCATTACTATTGCAGAGTTTATATAAGGGGCAACTCCTAAAGCAAAGATAGAAAATCGCCTCAAAGCTCCTCCCGCAAAGAGGTCTATAAACCCTAAAATTCCTCCCTTAGAAAAAAGATTCATTAACGCAGCAGTATCTACACCCGGCATTGGTATATGTGCCCCTAACCTATAAACAAACAATATAAAAAGAGTAAATAGAATCCTTGATTTCAAATCTGGAAGTCTAAAAAGATTCCTGATAGCCTCAAACAACTAAATCACCTCAGCCTTTCCTCCAGCTTTTTCTATCTTTTCAATGGCAGATTTGCTGAAGGCATGAGCTTTAACTAAGAGAGGCTTTTGAAGTTCACCTTCTCCCAATATCTTAACGCCATCCCCTATATAGGAAATTACCCCTCTTTCAAGAAGAAGCTCCGGGGTAACCACATCAGTCTCGCTAAAAATATTCAAATCCTTCACATTAACTACTACGTATTCCTTCCTAAATGGACCATTGTTAAAACCCCTTTTAGGTATCCTCAGCGCAAGAGGAGTTTGCCCTCCCTCGAAACCAAGCCTAACACCGCCACCCGATCTCGCTTTCTGTCCTTTATGTCCTCTGCATGATGTCTTTCCATGTCCAGAACCAATTCCTACACCTACCCGCTTGGGCTTCCTTTTCGACCCTACCGGTGGATGAAGGTTATCCAGCCTAAGCATTTTTAATCCCCTCCTCAACTTGAACAAGGTGATGCACTTTCTTGATCATTCCCCTAATTTCGGGAGTATCAGGTTTTTCCAGAACTTGGTTTAGTTTTCTAAAACCTAAAGCTCTAATCGTATCTCTCTGATCCTGAGAATATCCAACAAAACTTTTAACCCATTTTATCCTCAACTTCTTCATTGTCTGGTTACCCCTCCCCTCAGCTTCTCCACATCTTCCATAGTTCTGAGCTGAAGCAACGCTTCTATCGTGGCTTTAGCTACATTTATAGGATTAGTTGTCCTCCCTATAGATTTCGTCAATATATCCTTTATTCCCCCAAGCTCTAAAACAGCACGTACAGCTCCACCTGCGATAACCCCTGTACCTGGAGCAGCGGGACGTAAGAAAACCTTGGCAGCACCAAATTCCCCTATAACGGCGTGTGGTATAGTTGTTCCTACTCTTTTAACTTCTATTAAATTCTTCTTGGCATCTTCTATTCCTTTTCTTATAGCTTCAGGAACTTCTTTCGCCTTTCCCATGCCTACACCAACATACTTTTCACCATCACCTACTACAACAAGCGCACTAAACTTATATCTCTTCCCACCTTTTACAACTTTACACACTCTATTTACGCTAACAACCCTTTCTTTTAAATCAAGACCAGTAAAATCTATACGTTTCCTCTTTTCCGCCATGATCCTCAACACTCCCCCTTTTAAAACTCCAATCCTTCAGCTCTCGCGGCGTCAGCGAGTGCCTTAACAGCTCCATGATATTTATGCCCACCTCTATCAAACACAACTTTTTTAATGCCTTTTTCAAGCGCTTTACGAGCTATTAACTGCCCTACAAGTTTCGCAGCCTCAACATTTCCTCCGTG
>LGFB01000183.1 GCA_001508835.1 bacterium 42_11 | reverse complement strand
GATTATAGGAGGAAAGAGGTAACCTTTGAAGAGGAGTTAAAAGAGGCCCTTTCTGAAAGCCCGAGGAGAATAAAAGGCTATATCACTCACCCTAATCATATTCCCATACCCCAACCTCAATTGACGTTGGAAAGGGTAGAGCCTCAGGTATGGGAAAGGAACGACCTGTTTTTTAGAAATGATAAAAACGGCGTGGATATAGACACGGAGCTTGCTGAACTTGCGAAAAATTCTATGAAGTATTCGGCTGTAAGTCGAACTTTAGCCAGAAAGTTTGCTATACTTGACATAGTGATAGGAAGGAGGTAGGCTAAAATATGAGAATATTTAAGACTATAGACATAAGCGCTTCCGCTTTAACTGCTCACCGACTTTGGCTTGATGTTATAGCTGATAATTTGGCTAACGTTAATACTACGAGAACCCCTGAAGGTGGGCCTTACAGAAGAAAGATGGTGATTTTCGAGTCTCGGGAAAAGCTCTTCCCCGAAGAGGTGGGCTTTTCCTTTCCTCCTTTTCCGAGGAGTGTCCCGGAGTTTGAGGGAGAAGGTGTAAGGGTTAAGGAAATAGTGGAAGATCCGACTCCACCGCGCCTAGTGTATGATCCCAATCATCCTGATGCGGATAAGCAGGGGTATGTGGCATATCCGAATGTAAACGTCGTTAGAGAGATGGTTGATATGATATCCGCAAGTAGAGCCTATGAAGCCAACCTTATGACCATAAATACCACAAGAAGCATGTTCATGAATGCCCTTGAGATAATCAGGGGGTGAAGATGATTGGTTGAGAGGATAGTTTTTTCCCTTGATAGGCTTAATCTTCCAGCTGTAAAGGATGAAGGTGAGGAGAGAAAAGTTAAGGAGGAGCAAAAGGTAGAAGGTGGTAGCTTTTTAGACCTTCTTAAAGAAGGGATTAAAAAGGTGAACGAGCTTGAAAAGGATGCTGATAAAATGGCTCAAAAGCTTGCAACAGGAGAGTTAGAGGATATTCATGAGCTTACCATAGCAGTTAGGAAGGCGGAGCTCGCCGTTAGGCTTCTTACGGAGATAAGGAATAGAATAGTGGATGCATATGATAGATTAACGAGGCTGACGTAGTATCATGTTTGAGAGGATAAGAAGTGTTTTTTCTTCTCTTTTAGGAAAGTGGGAATCTCTCTCTAAGCCCCAGAGAATAGTTGTCCTTGGAGCTGGTGCGGCTTTATTGATATCTTTTGTGTTGCTTCTTTTGTGGGCTCGTGAGCCTCAATATGTTCCCCTTTTTACCAATTTGGATCCTAAGGATGCCTCTGCAGTTATAGAACAGCTTGATAAGATGAAAGTTCCTTATGAGATAGCTGATGAGGGTAAGACCGTTCTTGTTCCAATGGATAAGGTATATAACTTGAGAATTCAGCTTGCAGGAATGGGTTTACCTACTCAGGGGGTTGTAGGATTTGAAATATTTGAAAAACCCAAGTTTGGATTGACGACCTTTCAGGAACAGATAAATTACCTTAGGGCTCTTGAAGGAGAGCTTACGAGGACCATAATGAACCTTGAACCTGTGGAGCTTGCGAAGGTTAATATAGTTCTTCCTCAGCCTCGGCTTTATGTTGAAGAGCAAAAGGCCACAACCGCTTCTGTCCTGGTGAAACTTAGGCCTGGTGCCAAGCTTTCGGTGGAACAGGTTAAAGCGATTGTCCACCTTGTTGCCCATAGTGTCGAGGGTCTTTCTCCCGATGATGTGGTTGTTGTTGATACGCAGGGCAATATATTGACGGAAATGCTCCATGAGGAATATATACTAAGGGGAGTGGAAAAGGTCTCGACCTTGCAGAAGGAGATAGAAAGCCTTTATGAGAAGGATTTAGAGACGAAGCTTAAAACTATGTTGGAAAAGGTGTTTGGCCCAGGTAGGGCTGTGGCCAAGGTAAAGGTGGAGATAGATCTTAACAAGAGGGAGGTAAAAAGGGAGACCTTTAAACCAGTGGTTGGAAGCTCTGGTATAGTTAGAAGTGAGCAGAATATAGAGGAGCAGTATAAGGGGACAGTTGCTCCTCCCTCTGGGGTTCCTGGAACCCAGACTAACATCCCTGGTTATCAGGTTCCGGAAAAAAAGGGAGAAGAGGTTGAATATGCTAAATCGGAGACTATAAGGAATTATGAGGTTAGCAAGGAAGAGGAAAAAGAGATATTTGCACCTGGTAAGATAAAAAGGATGACGGTTTCTGTGGTAGTTGATGCGAAGCTCGATCCGGAACAGCTTCAGAACCTTAAGAACACGGTAGCTGCAGCGGTTGGGTATGACCCCAATAGAGGTGATGAGATCGTAGTTCAAACTATGGAGTTCAACGTGGCATATCTTAGGGAGCTTGAGGAAGAGCTCAAGGCTCAGGAGAGACTCAGGTTGGTGCTAACCTTGGGGATACTGGGAGCATTGGCTGGAGCACTTGTAGGATACCTGCTTTGGAGAAGATGGAGAAGGAAGAAGCTTGAAGAGGAGGCAAAACGCGCTGCTGAGGCTGTTTCCGAGGAGAAGAGACCCCGTCTTGAAGAGATGTTGGCTCATCCTGAGCTATTTTTAGAGGAAGAGAGGGTTATAGAGATAGAAGATTTAAGAGCCTTTGCTTCAAGATATCCTGAGGAAGTGGCCAAGGTGATAAAATCTTGGCTTTATGAAGAGTGAAAAGGGTGACCCCTTGTGGCTAAAAGAAGGAAAGAGGGTTTCAGTGGAAGAGAGAAAGCAGCCATATTGCTGGTTATTTTAGGGCCCGAGATATCGGCTCAGGTCTTTAAGCATCTTGAGGATACGGAGGTGGAACAGCTCACCCTTGAGATTGCTAATCTCCCCACGATTCCTCCAGAGGTTAAGAATGAGATAATCCATGAATTCCAACATCTTTTGGTTGCTCAGGAATTTATGGCGAAAGGTGGGGTTAACTATGCTAAGGAGCTCTTGGAGAAGGCTTTTGGCCCAGAGAAGGCAAAGGAAATCTTAAGCAAATTAACTGCCCAACTTCAGGTTAGACCCTTCGAGTTTGTGAGGAAAACGGACCCGCTTCAGCTTCTTTCTGTGAT
>LGFB01000182.1 GCA_001508835.1 bacterium 42_11 | reverse complement strand
TAAATATTGGAACTCCTGAGAGTGACCGGATAAAGTGCATGTTAAAGGCTTTAACCTTTGCTAATAATAAAGGAATTCCTGTGGTTCTGGACCCCGTTGGTTGTGGTGCTTCAGATATGCGAAGAAAATTGGTTTTGGAGCTTTTAAGTAATGGGAGTTTTAGCATAGTCAAGGGAAATCACGGTGAGATTTTATCCATATACGGGTTAAGTGGAATTGCCAAGGGGGTTGATTCTCCTTCCTTAGGGAGTTTTGAAAGCGATATAAGAAGTCTCGTTAAAGAGCTTGCTATTAAATACAATTCCCTTTTTGTTTCTACCGGGGAAGTTAATTTTTTCTCTGATGGAGAAGAGGTTTTTGAAATTGCTGGTGGGGTAGGGATAATGTCTAAGGTGACGGGCATGGGGTGCGCTTTGGGGTCGGTTATGGCAACTTTCCTAACTGTGGCCGACCCTTTAACTTCGGTTTTTTGTGCTCTTGAGCTTTTTTCTGAAATTTCAAAAAGGGCATATTCTAAATATAGGGGGGTCGGTAGTTTTAAGATAGGCTTCTTAGATGAGCTTTATATCTTAGGGGAGGGGTATGAATGAAAGAGGAATTAGGTCTTTATGTGATAACGGATGAGGAAATTGCAGGAAAATCCCACATTGAGATAGCTAAAGAGGTTCTTGAAGGTGGAGCAAGAGTTGTTCAGCTTAGGGACAAGAACAAAAGTGATAGAGAGATGTTTGAAATAGCGAAAGAGATGGCAAAGCTCTGTCATGCTTATGGGGCTTATCTCATAGTAGATGATAGAGTTGATGTTGCTTTAGCAAGTGGCGCCGACGGGGTCCATCTCGGTCCAGAGGATATCCCCGTTTTCGAGGTGAGGAAGATTGCCCCAGAAAGCTTTATTATAGGAGCAACGGTTCACAGCGTTGACGAAGCCTTGAAGGCTCAGGAGGAGGGAGCTGATTACTTGGGTGTAGGTAGCGTTTTCCCCACCGCAACGAAAAGAAGAGAAATCGTCTTAATAGGTATCGAGGGTTTGCGAGAGATAGTCGCTTCCGTTACCATTCCCGTGGTAGCCATAGGCGGGATAAGATTAGAGCATGTTGAGGAAGTTTTAAAAACAGGAGCATCGGGTATAGCTGTTTGTTCTTACCTTCTTTCCCAGCCTGACATAGTTGAAGCTACAAGAAGGATGAAAATGGAGATAGAGAAGATGATTGGTTTAAGGTGATGAAGGGGAAGGCCTTTAAGTTTGTTATTCTTTTAGGCATCGTTAGCCTTTTTTCTGATATGACCTATGAAGGAGCCAGAAGTATAATAGGGCCCTTTTTCGTTAGTCTTGGGGCAAGCGGGGCAGTTGTTGGTTTTGTGGCTGGCTTTGGGGAGTTGGTTGGACAGGGTTTAAGGGTATTTTTTGGATATTTAAGCGACCTCACTAAAAGATATTGGGCTTTTACCATAGGGGGGTATGTTGTTAACTTATTAGCTGTTCCCCTTCTGGCCTTTGTTGGCAGTTGGCAAATAGCTGCTATTTTGATTATGGCGGAAAGATTAGGGAAAGCTATAAGGACTCCGGCAAGAGATGTGATGCTTTTCCATGCCTCCTCTCAGATTGGGAGGGGTAAAGCCTTTGGTATTCATGAAGCTATGGACCAAATTGGGGCATTGACAGGCCCTCTTTTGGTGAGCTTAGTTCTCTTTCTTTGGGGTAGCTTTAAGGTTGCTTTTCTTTGGCTTTTTCTTCCCGCATGTGGTGCTCTTTTTACGCTTCTTATAAGCAGGTTTCTGTACCCTTCTCCGGAAAAGATGGAGGAACAGCGCTCTATATCTATGGGTGAGAAGTTTTCTAAGACCTTTTGGATTTATCTGGTAGCCATAGCTTTTGTGGCGGCAGGATATGTTGATTATCCGCTTATTGGCTATCACGCTATCAAGAAGGGTTTAATTACCTCTGCTACAGTGCCCTTGTTTTATGCTCTGGCAATGGGAGTTGATGCTCTATCTGCTTTGATTTGTGGGTATCTTTTTGATAGGTGGGGATTACGCCTCCTGATAGTAATGGTGGCTCTTTCTTCTCTTTTTGCACCTTTGATTTTTCTTGGGGGGACTTTTTCGCTCCTATTGGGTATAGTTTTTTGGGGAGTTGGTATGGGACTTCAGGAGTCAGTGTTAAGGGCTGTTGTTGGTGGCTTAGTTTCTCCGGAGAGAAGGGGAACGGCTTACGGCGTTTTTAATTCTATTTATGGGGTTTCTTGGTTTTTGGGGAGTCTTTCAATAGGATTTTTGTATGATATTTCTTTAGAATATGTGGTGTTCTTTTCTCTAACTTTTGAGCTATCTTCTATTCTCGTTCTTGGCTTTTTAACTAAATTTAAGGGTTTTCAAATCAGATAATATATGCTAAAATCCTTGAGGCGATGATGGATGTAAAAACTCTCGGTAAGACGATAAAGTTAGACATAAGCGAAGGAATAGATGTAGAGCGGGGAGCTGTGCTTCTTGCCATATCTAAGAGTCGGGAGGAAGAGGCCCTTATAAAAGGGGTTTTATCAAGCTTGGGGCTTAGAGCTTGTGTGTTTGAGATAGGCGGCATAAATGATGAGCTTCGCCCCAAGCTGGGTATCCAAACGGTCACAAATTGCCTGAAGCATGGAGTTATAAGGCAGGTTAAGTCGGATGTTCATGCCGTTATACATGCTGTTCTTGAGGCTGAGAGGGGTTTACTGATGGATGCCCCTTTAAGTAGCAGTTTACTTTTGAAAGTGGCCGTAGTTAGCGATGGTAGGTGGGTGGCCGTTTGCATGTTTGGTGAATCGGCTTTTCATGTTTTGACTAACCACCGCAGGATAGGTTTAGGGGTAATGTATTTAGGAGATTAGCGGTTTTAGGGATATTGTGAGATTGTGAAAAAAACAATTAAATAGGGTTAAAAAAGGTGAAAGGGTGATAAGGCGAAAGGACCGAAAACTTAGGTTCTTTCGCCTTATTTTTTGCATAGCTGATCGGACTTGGTGAAAGGGGGTAGGGGTTAGACATGTCTGAGAGGACCATAGAGGAGCTTATTAACGAGCTTGAGGGGAAGCGACAAGAGGTCTTATCTAT
>LGFB01000181.1 GCA_001508835.1 bacterium 42_11 | reverse complement strand
GTAGAAACCTTTTCAAGCTCCGCTATCATGTTTACCCCTCCATCACCAACCCCCAAAAGAAAATACCTATCGCCCACTTTGACTAAACATAAGGACCTCCGCGTATCTATATAAACCTTATCAATGATCTTTATAAACTCGCTACCTCTACTTCTTACCACATACCCTCTTAAATACCATGCAAACAGAAAAATCAAACCTACTACTATAACTATGGCAACGGTTGTTTTCAAAATGAGCTCTCCAAAGGTAGGAAGCTGCCTCACAGAAGAAGTAGCTCCATCCAAAGCAAAAAGAGGAGAAGAAAGATGAAAAGACATTACCTGCTTAAAGCCTTCTTAATGGCCTCTAAAACCCTGTCGGGCTGAAAGGGCTTAACAACGAAATCCAACGCGCCCGCTTGAATAGCCTCTATGACCATCGCCTGCTGTCCCATAGCGCTGACCATTACTATCTTAGCCTGTGGATCGATCTTCTTAATTTCTTTTACAGCCGTTATGCCATCCATTTCAGGCATTGTTATATCCATCGTAACTAAGTCGGGCTTCACCTCTTTATATTTCTCAACAGCCTGAACTCCATTTTCTGCTTCCGCCGCAACTTCATATCCGTTTTTCGTTAATATATCTCTCAACATCATTCTCATAAAAGCCGCATCATCCACTATCAAAACGCGAGCACCCATATACATCATCCTCTCCCTTCCTGAGAATTATTTCAAGCTATGTTAGCTTTTCTAACCTCTCCCTCGGAGAGATTATATCGGTTATTCTAACACCAAAATTTTCATCTATTACAACAACCTCTCCACGGGCTATTGGTCTACCATTTACAAGCACTTCAACGGGCTCACCCGCTAATTTATCAAGCTCTATTATCGAGCCTGGACCGAGATTTAAGATATCCCTTATATACATCTCGGTCTTTCCAAGTTCAACGGTAACCTTAAGAGGTATATCAAGTATAAGGTCTATATTCTTGGGTGGAACAGATGGCGAACCTTGAACTTGAAGTGGCGCAAATTGAACAGGCTTAGCCTCTACAGGTTGAGTTTGAGGCTTTAAAGGTTCCCTTTCAGAAGGGATAGAAGCCGTATCTTGTGATTTTACACTTTCCCTGACCGGCTGTGGTTCAGAAGCAGATTTAGCAGAGCTTTCACCTGTAGCAGAAAGAAGCTTGGAAACCATCGCTTTAGCCATTTCGATAGGAAATACCTGTATCATCTTTTCTTCTATCTCTTCCCCAATTCTCAATTTGTAGGAGATATAAACCACACTATCGTCCTCACCCAAACTGGATATTATTGGGGGTTTATTCTCGAAACTCACGATCTCTGAAGAGGGAGGAAGTATTACATACTTACCTCCCAATAAGGTAGAAAGAGAGGTAGTCATAGATCCCAACATTTGGCTTAATGCCTCATTAACGGCACTCTGATAAAGTTCGTTTAGCTCCGCTGGTAAGTTTGAGCCATCTCCCCCCATCATAAAATCTGCTATAAACAAAGCTCCATTCTGGCTTAAAATCAGACCAAATTCCCCACTTAAACCCTCGGTAAAAGTAGCTTTAAGAAGCAAAACATTGCCTTTCTCCAAGTCGTATATATCCTTAACCAAGGCCTCCTTCACATCTTCGACCGAAGCCTCTACATGCCTGCTTATCAACATAGAAAGAACATTAGAGGCAGAGCCCATAACTATATTACCTATTTCTCTTAAAGCATCTATCTCATCAGGGCCTAAGTTAGAAATTCCAGTTTCCTTTTTTCCGCTTGCCTGTGCCCTAAGAAGGGCATCTATTTCCTCTTGTGTCAAAAGCCCCTCATTCATTTAAAATTCCTCCTCTTTTTCCACCGGTGCTTCTACCCTAACAGCAAGCTTTTTACCCAGCGTCCCAACCCGACCCTTAAACTTTTCCTTATCACCTATCTTTACGGTAACCAATGAATCCACTCTCTCTCTTAAGAGTATAACATCTCCAACCTCTAAATCAAGTAGTTCCCCTACCGTTATTGAGGAACTTCCAAGCTCAACCTTCACTGGTATTTTAACCTTTTCCAATTTTTTCTTTAAATGCTCTGTTAGTTCAGGAGGAGTTTCCTTCCTTATTGCAGAAAACCAATATTGAGCACTCAGCTTTGGCACTATGGGTTCGAGAGTAAAATACGGGAAACAAAGATTCATCATACCCTCTACTTCTCCAATTTTTGTATCTATCGTCACAACAGCCGTCATATCATTGGGAGGAGCTACTTGAACAAACTGAGGGTTATTTTCAAGCCCCTCCACCTTAAGCCTAAGCTCCACTATATGCCCCCATGCCTCCTGAAGAGCCAAAAGAAAATCATCTATGAGCCTTTTAACCACGGTTATCTCTATATCCGTAAGCTCCCTGGGCTTCTTCAAGGGTTCTCCTCTGCCCCCTAATAATCTGTCTATGATACTGAACATTAAAGCCGGGTTTATCTCAAGCACAGACGTCCCCTCAAGGGGTTCAAGAGAAAACAATACTAAAACTGTGGGGTTAAAAAGGGACCTCGTAAACTCTTCATACGTAACCTGATCAACAGAAACAACCTTCATCTGGACTACAGACCTTACCCTCGCAGATAAGTTAGTGGTTAAAATACGAGCAAAGCTTTCATGTATCATCTGCAATCCCCTTATCTGGTCTTTCGAAAACTTGTCAGGTCTTCTAAAGTCGTATACCTTTATTTTCCTTGTCTCTTCCTTCTTTATTTCTTCTATGTCTAAACTTCCAGAGCTCAAAGCCTCAAGAAGTGCATCTATTTCATCCTGAGACAGGACATCAGGCATTCTCCTCTCACCACCTTATTGAACCACGAACTCCGTAAAATAAACCCTAAGCACCTTTCCCTTATCACTGGGGATAATCTTATTCAAATTAGTCTTTATTTCAGAAGCCAACGAAAGCAAGCCTTCAGAACTGGATAAATCGGTGGCCGTTTTATCCCTAACAGTTATTATTATCGCATCCCTAAGCTTCACGTTCCACTCCGGCTTGGAAAGCTCAGCCACCGCTTTAGAGCTATTTACCTCCAAAGAAAGCTTAAACCTCGCATAGCGGACCTCATCCCTATCAGCAAGGTTAATTGTAAACTCTCCAAGATCCATTATAGGACCACTTTCTATAA
>LGFB01000180.1 GCA_001508835.1 bacterium 42_11 | reverse complement strand
CTGAGAGTAATAACCCATTTCTTTCTCATCTTTTTCAGAAGCTAAAACGGCGAGACTAACAGAAAAATAGGTTCCTTCCCTTTGAAGTAGTATTCCCAGGCTATTAGCCAAAATAACCTCATAAGCACCATCGTTATACTCCGCCTTTCTAACCTTCTCAAGCTTAGGATGTGCACCTTTAGTTATCCCATATAAATTTTCAGCAACAGCAATTTTCTGAGACTCAGTAATATGAGAGATAGTATCGTCATAAACACAAACATCAGGATAAGTTCCTATAGGAGGAGAATATCTTCGAAAAGGGTCCGGAGAAGAAAAAGACAATCTGGCTAAAGCTTCATCAGCTGTCTTTTTCAGATCTTCAAAGGTGAGCGAATTTGTGTGAGCAAACCCCATCTTTCCATCCTCACTAAGAAGTCTTATACCCACTCCTCCACCTTTAGATTTTTCAAGATGCTCAAGACCATCGTCTCCCAGGGAAACGGAAAAAGAATCCTCATATATAGCATAAAGCTCTGCAAAATAGGTTCTTTTAGATTTCAAATAACTCAATATGTCTGTCAAAAGGTTCAAATCTATCCATCTCGCCATGATCCCTCAACCACCTCTTTTATGGCTTTCGCAGCTTCAATCACATCTTCCCTCGAAACATCTTTATGAGTAACGAGTCTTACCCTTCTCTTTGAGACGACGCTTATTTTTATCCCCCTTTCCAAAAGCTTTTTAGCCAGCTGAGGAGCATCTATACCGCCCGGAAGAAGCATAAAATAGACCATATTAGTTCTAACCGCGACAGGTTCAACCACTATTCCTTTAACCTGAGAAAGTTCATTAGCAAGTAACTCTGCATTTTCGTGATCTTCTTTTAGCCTTTGCACCATCTTATTTAAAGCCACTATCCCACAAGCTGCTATAACTCCTGCCTGTCTCATTCCACCACCTAAACGTTTCCTCATCTTTCTCGCCTTCTCAATGAAATCTTTTCTACCCACAATAACCGAACCAATAGGCGCACCAAGTCCCTTGGAAAGGCAAAACATTAGAGCATCTACACGCTCTACCATCTTCGATGGCTCAACCCCTAATGCAACGCATGCATTAAATATCCGAGCTCCGTCAAGATAAACCGGGATACCATGTCTATCAGCAATATCAACAACTTCATCAATATATTCCTTAGAAAGAGCTACCCCTCCTGCTCTGTTATGAGTATTTTCTAAGGTTATCAGCGCAGTTCTGGGAAAATGGATGTTCTCAGGTCTTATAGCCTCTTCCAGTTCTACCAAGCTAAACATTCCATTCTCATCATTTATAGGCATAGCTTGAACGCCAGACAAAGCAGCAATAGCGCCCACCTCATAATTGTAGATGTGAGAATTTCGCCCCACTATTATTTCATCTCCGCGCTGGGTATAGGTCATCACAGAAACTTGATTGGCCATGGTTCCAGAGACAACGAATAAAGCCGCTTCCTTTTTAAAAATAAAAGCCGCAAGTTCCTCAAGCTCATTAACTGTAGGGTCTTCTCTATAAACATCGTCACCAACCTTTGCTTTCATCATGGCTTCCCTCATTTCATCTGTGGGAGTTGTAACCGTATCACTCCTGAGATCGATAATTTTCATTTTCTCACCCCCCACTTATCCTTTTCTACATCCGAAGGAAAATAATACTGCCGTTTTCTAATCATGTATTCCTGCTCCACATATCCACCAGCATAGTCATGAGGATATTTATACCCATCAGAACCCGGACGAAGGTGTTCAGGAACGCTTTGAATTTCTCCACTTCTAATATCCTCAAGCGCCATCTCTATTCCCTTATAGGCAGAATTGCTTTTCGGCGCTAAAGCCACATATAAAGCCGCCTGTGCCAAAGGTGTTTTCCCCTCCGGCATTCCTATTCTTTCTACAGCTTCCATAGCCGCTGTAGCTACAACAAGAGCCATAGGATCTGCGTTCCCCACATCTTCAGAGGCACATATAACTATTCTTCTCGCTATAAACCTTGGATCCTCCCCTCCCGCTATTAACCTTCCTAACCAATACAATGTGGCATCAGGATCACTACCTCTCATGCTCTTTATAAAAGCAGAAATTATAGAATAGTGCATGTCTGCATCTTTATCATAAAGTATATTAGCACCAGAAGCAAGTTCCACATGAGATCTTTCTATTACTCTACTACCCTCCGATTTAGCAATATGAAACGATATCTCCAACCTCTGCAATAGAGCCCTTGCATCTCCTGCAGCTAACCTAACAAGAAGCTCACAAGCCTCTTCGCTTAAAGATATTCCTCTTCCTCCTAGTCCCCTTTTATCCTGCATAACTTGTTGAGCTAATTTTCCTAAATCCTCCGGAGAAAGAGGCTCGAAATTGAAAACTATTACTCTCGAAATTATAGGAGCATTTATCTCAAAAAATGGATTATGGACTGTCGTGGCAATAAGAGTTACATCCCCCTTTTCAAGAAAAGGCATTAGAATATCTTGCTGAAGCTTGTTAAAATGATATATCTCGTCAACAAACAGGATAGAACCTAACCCCATCTTTTTAACGGAAATAGCTTTTTCAATAGCCTCTCTGAGCTCTTTAACTCCTGAAGTTGCAGCATTAAGCTCAATAAGCTGGACACCAAGCTCAGAGGCCAAAACCCTTGCAGTTACAGTTTTTCCAACACCAGGAGGACCGTAAAAGACCATTGACGGCAAAAATCCCTGCGAAACAAAAGCTTTAAGTGCCTTTATAACTTTCTTTTGCCCCTTTATTTCGTCAAGCGTCTTCGGAACAAACCTACTCGGAAGAGGCTTTTCCAAACTTTTTCACCTCAATAGTAAAGCAAAACCCCGCGGTGCCGTATGCGTGAGGTTTTGAACCCAGCCCCATAAAGTGGGTGCCCCTTCCGTTACTTCCGCGCCGGAACGCTTCCGTAACGGAAAGCAAGCTCCCTCTGGTTCTGGTGTTGGCTCAAAACCCTCAATCCCTACACACGAACACCGCAGGGACCAATCCTAAAAGAATTTTAGCATATATTCTAAAATATTGCAAGTAAACTTATGCTTTCTGCCTCGCTACGCCAAAAACCTTTACCTTTTCAGCAATCACACTGGCTAAAAACGCTTTCGCCACATCTATTCCAACGAAAGGAACAACT
>LGFB01000179.1 GCA_001508835.1 bacterium 42_11 | reverse complement strand
GATATTGCTGTATAGCCATCCGGCTTTGCTCTTAAAAATTCCATTGTTCCTGGAACGGCTCCTCCGCCAGGGAGGTTAGCTACAACCAAGGGCTGTCCGCCAGAATATTTTGGGAAAACAGCTGCTATGGCTCTAAAGAGGGTATCGGTTGCTCCTCCAGCCGACCAAGGTACTATTATCGTGACCGGTTTTGTTGGATAGTCAACTGCCGTCGCTATTCCGGTTATTAGAAGACTTATGGCTAAGACCGCAATAACTAAACCTATCTTTCTCATATGTCCTCCCTCCTTTCTTCAAGAATGGTTTTACCATCTTTCGTTTCACAATCTGGTATACTGGACTAACCAATTAATATAATATAGCTAATTAAGTCTTGTGTCAAGATTATAGTTTTAAGGAAAGCTATCAGAAATCAAATTGTTAATTTATATTTTTATACAAATTTTCGCTTTAAGAGGGTAAAAAAAAGAGGAGGGAAAAGGATTTTTCCTTTTCCCTCCTCGAATATAACCTCGGTTTAAGCGAGGTATTCTTCTAATAGTCTTACGTTTTTTTCTATAAGATCTGGGATGGGAAGGTTATAAGGGCATCTTGTGGCGCATACCCCACATTTTGTGCATGTTTTGGCCTTGAGATATTGCTCGTAGAACCATTTTTCTTTAAGATATTCTTTGGGGAATCTTTTTATAAAGGAATCTGCCCTTATAATTGTGGATATAGCTATGCCTTGAGGGCATGGTTGGCAATAATCGCACCTTCTGCAAAAGGCTTGGCCCATTTCATTTTTGATTCTCTCTATTTCTTGCAGTTCTTCTTTCGTTAAGGGGGATATTTCATGGACAAGCCTTACGTTTTCTTCCACCTCTTTTATGCTCTCCATCCCAGGGTCGGGGACGATGTAATCGTTCTGAAGAACGAACTTTAAGGACAAGGTGGGATTTGGAACCACTCCTCCCCCCATGGGTTTCATTGCGATTATTCCTACGTCTTTCTCTTTTGCTAATGGAAATACCTTCTCTTCCGCCTCCGTTTCTATGAAGTTATAGCAAACTTGTATTACATCAAACTTATCGGTCTTTATCAGCTCTTGAGCTATATCTACATTATGAGTTGAGACGGCTATAAAATCTATAAGCCCCTCCTCTTTTGCCTTTAGAAGACCGTAGTAGGCTCCGTCGGGTGACATAACCTTGTTTAAGGTTTCTTTGTCATTCACTGCGTGCATATGATATATATCTATTTTCTTTACGCCCAGGTTTTTTAAACTCGCCTTTACATCGGCATAAATCTCGTCTTTCGTTCTCCCAAAGGATTTGGAAGAAAGGAAGACTTTTTTGTCTATGCCTTTTAGCGCTTTTCCAATCTTCACTTCGCTGTCCGAATAGGCTCTTGCCGTGTCTATCAGGTTAATCCCGAGTTCTATGGCTCTTCTTACCACCTTTATTGCTTCTTCTTCACTTATCCTTTGAATTGGAATTCCGCCGAAGGCAATTGGAAAAACCTCGATGTCCGTTCTACCAAGCCTTTTCATTTTTATGGTCATTTTTCCCCCTCCTTTCGAGGATTATGTTAGGCGTGTTTTTTAAGGAATTCTGTTATCTCTTCTACATCGGGGACTTCCTTTATTGGGTATATTTTGCAGAAGAGGATTTTGCCCTCTTCATCGATTATTATATTGGCTCTTTCGGAGAAACCATCGCTATCTCTAAAGATATTGAATTTTTGAGCCACATCTCCGTGAGGCCAAAAGTCTGAGAGTATTTTTAGCTTTTTCAGCCCCAGATTATCAGCCCAGGCTTTTTTAGATGGAATTGGGTCTACGCTTATACCTACGGGAATGGTATTTAGCTCTTCGAATCTTTTATAGTTTTTCTCTAAGGACTCCATCTGCTTTGAGCATATAGAGGTCCATGCTAATGGATGAAAGGAAAGTAAAATCTTTTTTCCTCTATAATCCGATAGCTTAAAATCGTTTCTGTCTTGATCCTTGAGTGAAAAATCCGGAGCTACAACCCCTATTTCTAAGCCTCTTCTTTCGCTCATGTTGCCACCTCCTAAAATTTGCTGTTTTACCTTATATCATCTCTCCATGGAAAGTTTGGAGAGATGGGACCATATAGGGCATACTCCTCGTTCTTTATCCATGCCCAGTTTTGATTCCCATAATCGAAGTGCCACCACTCGTCTATGTAGTTAGTGAAACCTACGCTGGTCATTACATGGTAAAGCAACCTTCTGTTTTGCATTGCTTCAACTTCTTTTTCGCTTAACCTTGCTCCCTTGAGGAGAAGCTCCTCAAAATAGCTGGTTTTCGACTTTTCGGTAGGATCATCATAATCGGTTCCCATGTATAGGAGGTTTCCCGTTTCATCTGCTATAGTTAGGTCGACGGCTCCACCGGTGTTGTGAGGTGAAGGCTTCTGGGGGTCCGTTGAGGGTAGTGCCACAAATCTTAAGGTCATCTGGTTGAGCTCTTCTTCAGGCAGGTTTGGATTTTGCTTTTTAAATTTCTTTTTGAGAGTATCAAACAGGGAATATTGAACTTTGATTGGCCTCCAGGCATCGAAGATTACAAACTTGTATCCTTGGGGGAGAAGTTTACTTGCTTCTATTAGTTTCCTGTAAACTTCCTCACGGGCATAGCATTCTGGTAAGGCTCCATCTATTCCTTGAATAAAATACTGTGGTCTGACTAAGATCCTTTCCGGGAATAAGCTCAGGGGAACCAGCTTCTCTCCGTTCTCCCTTATTTTCTTATTCTTTACTTGTGTCCAATCCCATTCCCCCTTTGCTACGGGAATGGGGATGCTTTTTAGGATTTCTACTTTCATGCTTTTCTCTCCTTTCCGAGATCCTAATAACATTATACTACTTTTAACTTGACTAAGGTTGCTTGCATAGGATAAGCTTATATAGAGTTTAAGTAAAGGGGTGATATTCTCTTGAAAATTGTTAACGTGGGAGATATTAAAATAGGCGGAGGTAATCCCTTTGTTCTTATAGCGGGACCATGCGTTATAGAGTCGGAGGAATTGGTTTTTGAAACCGCTTCTTATCTCAAGGAGCTTTGTGAGGGGCTTGGCATACCTTATATATTTAAATCCTCTTATGATAAGGCTAACAGGACTTCCATAAGCTCCTTTAGAGGTCCGGGCAT
>LGFB01000178.1 GCA_001508835.1 bacterium 42_11 | reverse complement strand
CTTCTCTCCCCTAAGCATTCTATGAATATACTTCCCCAATATATCGAACTCAAGATTAACCAAATCCCCCACCTTTCGATAACCAAGGTTGGTGACTCTTAATGTATGAGGAATCAAAGCAACCGAAAAGGAATTTCCCTCAACAGAAGCTATAGTCAAGCTAACTCCATCGATGGCTATCGAACCCTTGGGAACAACATATTCTGAAAATTCATCAGGGATAGATAACCACATTCTCTGAGCCCCACTTTCAGGAACAAGCTGAGTAACCTTACCCATACAATCTACATGCCCCAAAACAAAGTGACCTTCCAGCCTGTCCCCTACCCTTAGGGGCCTTTCCAAGTTGACCTCGTCTCCGATCTTTAACAAAGAGAGATTTGTCCTCTCTAAGGTTTCCTTCATCACCTCTACGCTGAAAAGGCCTTTCTTAGAAAAGACAACGGTCAAACACGCACCATTGACAGCGATACTGGAGCCAATCTCCAACTGTGGAAGGCTCGAAGCTATTATTAGCCTCCAAACCCCTCTTTTCTCTATTTCTATAACTTTACCAGTGGTTTCAATAAGTCCCGTAAACATCTCTCCTCAGAGATTTTATTATATCACATATCCTTCAAGCAAGACATCTTCACCAATCCTTCTTAAACTTAAATCCTTAATTTTTACAGAACTATCCAAAGAATCAACCTCAACTTCATCGAAGGGGCCGATACCTTTACCAATTAGCTTTGGAGCCAGAAAATAAAAGAGCTTATCGGCTAACCTTCGCTTAATAAAAGAGGAAAATACGCCTCTACCGCCTTCGACTAAGACGCTTGCTATGCCAAGCTCCCCCATCTTTTCCAACACACTCCTTAAATCCAAAAGGTTCCCCTCATATAAAGGCACCTCAATCAATTCGACCCCTAACCTTCTAAGCCTATTTAACTTTTCCTGAGATGCAAACTGGGAGTGAAAAACCATAACTTTACCCGCAGAGGAAAGGACCTTAGCATTTTCAGGAATCCTTAAGTAAGCATCAAGAATGACCCTTACAGGATTTCTTCCCTTAACAAGCCTCACGTTAAGCTCAGGGTCATCCGCCAGCACAGTACCTATGCCGACTAAAACGGCATCATAGAAAGCCCGAAGTTTGTGAACTAACCTTCTTGAGGGCAAAGAGGTTATCCACTTGGATTCGCCTTTCAAGGTAGCTATTTTCCCATCAAGAGTAGTAGCAACCTTTAAAGCAACAAAGGGTATCTTTTGGGTTATCCACTTAAAGAAAGCCTCGTTAAGTTTTTTCGCCTCCTTCTCAAGAACACCCACAGTTACGCTAACACCCGATTCCCTTAAAAGCTTAACCCCCTTACCCGCAACAAGAGGATTAGGATCAAGCGTAGATATGACAACCCGCTTTATTCCAGCGCTTACTATTCTTGGAGCACACGGAGGAGTCTTTCCAAAATGAGAGCAGGGCTCCAAGTTAACATATAAAGTGGCTCCCTTAGCGTCATCCCCTGCCTTATCCAAAGCAACAACCTCGGCGTGAGGTCCCCCATAATACTCATGGTATCCCTCGGCTATTATCTTTCCATCCTTAACCAATACCGCTCCAACCATAGGATTGGGACTAACCTTTCCCGCCCCTCTTAGAGCCAACTTTAATGCTCTTCGCATAAAATATTCGTCCAAAACCCCTGCACCTCCGCGAATAAATATATTATAATTATATGTTAAGATGGGAGGACTATCATTAAAAAACAAAATCTTAACAAAAGTAAAAGACTTACCTACCTTACCTGAGGTCGCAACTAAAGTTATGGAAGTAGCTAATAACCCTCGTTCATCAGCCGCAGACATGGCAAAGGTAATCTCACAAGATCAAGCTCTAACAGCAAAAATCCTTAAGCTCGTAAACTCCGCTTACTATGGATTTCCCAGAAAGATATCCACGGTAACACAGGCCATAGTAATTTTAGGTTTCAGGACAGTAAGGGATTTGGTTCTAAACATATCCATATCAGGGATGTTTAATTCCAAAAACGTTGGAGAACTTAGCGCTGAGGCATTATGGTTGCACAACTTAGGTGTAGCTGTAACAGCAAAAATATTGGCCAAAAGAATCGGTTATGAACCCCTTGAAGAGGCCTTTACAGCAGGCCTTCTTCACGACTTGGGAAAGCTGGTTTTCATAAAGCTGTTTCCACGGGAATATGAAAAGATAGTAACGATAGCCATAAACGGAAACAAGTGGATAAGGGATGTAGAAGAAAGCCTGCTTGAAGTAGACCACGCTCTAATTGGGAAGTGGGTGTCAGAAAACTGGAAATTTCCTCCACAGCTTGTCCGCGCCATCCAATTACATCATCAACCTGAAATCGACAATGAGTATCCAGAGCTCACTTCTATAGTTCATGGCGCTGATGTCTTAACGAGAATCAAAAAAATAGGAAGCGGTGGAGACAATCAGATACCTTCATTTAAAAAAGACGCATGGGTTTTACTTAAGCTTAGACCCCAGGATTTAAACGATATATATGCAGAAATAGATAGGGAAATTAAAGAAGCAATATCTTTCTTGAAAATATTAAGGGGGAAGGAATAAAAATGGAAGATATGGAAAGAAGATTAACAGAGTTAAGGCAAGCCTATGAAGAGTTAGTTAGACTATACAGGTTAACGGAAGAGGTGGGGCTTGCCTCTTCCATAGAAAATATAAAGGAAACCTTACTAAGGTATGTAGATAGACTTGCTCCATCAATAAACGAAAAATACTTGATTTTAGATAAAGATGTTCCTTCAGAAATCTCAAACAAGTGGCAAGAATGGGAAAAAGAGGGATTAATAGAATGGATAAAGGGTAGAGGCAAAACCACAATAATCCCTGAGGATGACCTAACATACGTTATTACTCCTCTCACCGTTCAAAGCAAAGTCATAGGAATGTTAGTGGTATCTACTTCGGCCTGTCTCGAGAACTTTAACCAACAGGTTTTAAACCTTCTCGACACAATAGCACACCAGTGTGCTGTGGGAATAGAAAACATACGATTACATAAAGAAATTGAGGATATGCGAAACTTTTTAGAAGACCTATTTAATCAGCTACCCCAAGGGATATTGGTAGTGGAGATGAACGGCAAAATCAAGAGCATTAACAGGAAATTGCTGGAACTATTGGGGACGGAGG
>LGFB01000177.1 GCA_001508835.1 bacterium 42_11 | reverse complement strand
TGAATGAAGCTTTAAGAATATATGAGGGCGAGGATAGAGTAATGCACATTTCGGGTTACATGTTTCCGATTAAGAAGGAAGGCCTTCCCGGCGCTTTTTTTATAAAACCTACAACCTGTTGGGGATGGGCTACATGGAAGGAGGCATGGAAAGCTTTTAACCGTGAGGCAAAAAAGTGGATAGGTTACTTTAACGAGGAGGAGATAAGGGATTTTAATCTAAATCACGCTTACGATTATTGGGAGCAGTTAAGATTAAATTATGAGGGTAAAATTAAAACATGGGCCATATTCTGGTATCTAAGCGTTTATGCGGTGGGCGGTCTTTCTTTGCATCCCAGAGATTCTTTAACAAGGAACATTGGTTTCGATAAAAGAGGCACTCATTGCAGGGAATTACCCTTCCATCGGGATGAGCTTTCTTACAATTCTGAATGGGATTTTCCACGGGAAATTAGGGAAAGCTCCCTTGCGAGAAACCGCCTTGAGGAATACTTTAACAAGATAAAGGGGCTTTCCCAAAAATCAGCTGAAATTCCAAACTTCTATGCTAACTTAAGGGATCTTATAAAAAGGATGATATATCATGAAGGTCTGTGAAAGCAAGCTTGCTTTTCGGTTTAGAAGGATAATAGATAAGCTTCCCTTCGGAGAGCTATTGGAGCTTGAGAGGCTAAAGGAAGCGCTAAAATCCTTATCTAATTGGGACTTAAAGAAGGAAGAGGGAGTGTTGGAAGCTCTCTTTAAGTCTTCCATTTTAAATCTCTTAGCCCGCACCTTGGGATACCTGAAAAACTTTGCCATCGCAATCCTTCTTGGTTTCAGCGTAAAAACGGACGGTTACTTTATGGCTCTTTCTCTTCTTGGCATCTTTCTCATCTTTGCCGATGTCTTCGACTCCATCGGGGTTCCAAACCTCGTTAAGGCAAGACAGAAAAACATGGAGGAGTTTAAGAAGCTATCGGGCTTGCTGTTCACTTTTACCTTGATTTTGGCTACCCTATCTACAATCTTCGCGGTTCTTCTCATGCCTTTCATATTAAAGGTTCCCGTTGGCTTTAAAGAAGAAGCTTTAGCCTATACTAAGAGCTCTTACCTCATCTTAATTCCATATGTATTTTTATCCTTTATCTTCTACCATTTTGGTGCAGTTCTAAGAAGCTTGAGGAGATTCACCGTCTATTTTCTGGGTGAATTTATAATCTCCGTTTGCTCATTTATCGTTGTTACTCTGGGACTTTTATATTACAGAGACTATTGGGTGCTACCCTTAAGTCTTACCATCTCTCAGGCCTTGGCAACTCTGTTCATGGTTTTTAAAGTCAGAGAGTTCCTTCACATTGAATTTTACATGGATGATAGAATAAAGAGCCTGTTAAAGCAGTTTCTCCAGCTTTCTGCACTTTATGGCGTTTTTCATCTTTACATGGTCGTGGACAGAGCTTTTGGTTCTATGTTAGGGGAAAAGGCCGTTTCAGCCTTGACATACGGGCTTATGCTGGCTATCGCTTCTAAGAATGTTTTAAGAATAGAAAGCCTTGCTATAACAAGTCTTTCTGAAGCAGGTGGGAGCTTGGAAAAGCTGAATTTCTATGTAAAAAGGCTTCTTCTATTATCTGTTCCCTTTTCCATCCTCCTTTTTTCTTTTTCAGAATATATCGTGGGGCTACTTCTGGGGTATGGTGCTTTTTCAAAGGTGGATGTAGCTTTAACATCTGAAGCTTTAAGGTTTTACTCCTTAAGCGTTCCCTTTATTTTTTTATGGCTTCTTGTTTACAGGGTCTTTCAGATAAGGGAGAAGATGGGGAAACTGGTAAAGCTGGCTGTAACCGGCGTTTTTCTAAACGGCGGGTTAAACTATCTTTTTGTGATAGAATTAAAGTTAGGCATACCCGGGATTTGTCTGGGAACGCTGGTAGCTTATGTGTTTTTAAGCCTATTTGGTTACAGCATGTTAGATAAACAATCTTAATTAAGGAGGTAGGCTAAGTGTTTTTAAGGTGTCCTGTTTGTGAACGGGAAGTTGAAGAGGGAAAATATACCGAGACCTATGTTTCTCCGTTTAATAATCAGGAATACAAGCTTTATCATTGCAATTCCTGTGACCTTCAATGGTGGGAGCCTCTAAAGATTATCCCGGAGTTCTATGAAAATGAGGGGGAAGAAGGTTATCTGGTTTTTCATTTGGGAATTAGGGAGGAACTCAGAGAAGATCACAAGATTTTTTTCGATAAATTACCCCTTAAGTCTGGCAGGCTCTTAGATGTGGGCTGTGGAGATGGAATTTTCCTTAAAGAAGCTGAGAAAGCGGGTTTCGATGTCTGGGGAATAGACCTTGACAAGAAAAGCATAGAGGTATGCCAAAAAAAAGTGGGGCTTGAGAAACACCTTCCCTATGAGCCTGAAGGAGTTTGCCACATACGCTGAGGAGAGAAATTTAAAGTTTGATGTTATCACCTTCTTTGGGGTGCTTGAGCATCAGGATAATCCAAAGGAGTTTTTGATGTTAGTCAGAGATCTGCTTAAATCAAGGGGGATAGTAATAGGTAGTGTCCCCAATAGAGAAAGTTGGTTTATGAAGATTGTTTATTCTAAGCGTTTTCCAAACGTATATTATCCTCCTCACCATTTCTTGCTCTTTTCTAAATCTAGTTTGGCTAATTTATTTTCCACATGTGGTTTTAAGGAATGCTTTATCGTTTCTACTCCACAAAAGATTAGAGATATAACATATTGTCTAAATACTTTAATCTTGGGAAACAATGTGATGAGGAAGGTTAAAAAAATCCTTTTTGGTAGCGAGTTATTTGGAGAGGGAACCCTAATTTACAGGCAGACTTCCGTAACTAAAAAAACCATCTTCAAGTTTCTGAAGCTTATCAGAGATTTTATATTCTTTTTCCCTGCCATTATAATTCGATATACATCGCAGGGTATGCTATTTTATTTTCAGTTTAAGAATCATGAGTAGGCTTATCCTTATTCCCCATTTAGGCTCTGGTGGGGCAGAGAGAGTAGCCGTAAATTTGTTTAGGGCTTTAGGCTTTGAGGGGGTCATAACTTTTGAAAACAGGGTAGCGTATGATTTACCATCTGAGAAAGTGGAATGTATTGAGAGTCCGGCTTCAGATAGTTTAACTAAAAAATTTTTAAACTTTCCTGTGCGATTTTGGAAAATCAGGGCAATAAAGAAGA
>LGFB01000176.1 GCA_001508835.1 bacterium 42_11 | reverse complement strand
CTTTTCACGCCCTTGTTATAAGTAAGGATCATATAAAAAGCTTGGTGGATGTGGAAGACTTTAACCTAATTTCTCATATGTTTAGAGTGATTAAGGAGATAACAATATCATATAAGCTTGCTGAGAAAGGCTTTAGGGTGGTTAATAATTGTGGCGACGATGGTGGACAAACCGTTTATCATATCCACTTTCATATCTTGGGCGGACGTGCCATGGATTGGCCACCGGGTTGAGTTTTGTGAAGGGAGGGTAAGTTGATGGCTGCAGAAATAATCGTAGGCAAAAATGAGACTATAGATGATGCCTTGCGTCGCTTTAAGAAGAAGTGCGAACGCTCTGGTCTCATGGCCGAAATGAAGAGGCGCTCTTTTTACGAGAAGCCAAGCGAACGTCGTAAGCGCCGCTCTTCCCGCCGTAAAAGGAAGTAGAGCGAAAACAAAGCCCCCACCCGCACGGTGGGGGCTTTAATTTTTAATAAGGGGGTGGTTTTTCGTTTGCTCCTTGCGGTTAGTGCTTGTCTGTTAGGTATTCCTTGCAGGTACGATGGTAGGGCGAAGGTTAATGACGAAGTTCTGAATCTATTTTTAAGCGGGGTTGAGGTTCTTCCATTCTGTCCTGAGTGCTGGGGTGGGTTAGGAGTTCCTCGAGAACCTGCCGAGATAGTTGGGGGAACGGGAAAGGAAGTATGGGAAGGAAAGGCAAAAGTTTTAACTAAAAGCGGAAAAGATCTTACTTCTCAATTCAAACTTGGAGCCAAAAGGGTTTTAGAAGTTTGTGAAAAACTTTCTGTGTCTTTATTCGTATTAAAGGAAAAGAGTCCATCTTGTGGGATTAGCTTAATATACGATGGTAGCTTTACCGGTAGGGTTAAACATGGGATGGGAGTTTTAGCATACATTTTGAAAGAAAAAGGATATAAACTAAAGAACGAGTTAGAAATTAACAATATATGTTTCAAAAAAGGCGATATTAACGGTTATTGACCGAAAGCCGTGAATATAGGAATTTGACCTTAAATATCTTTGGTCAATAAAATTAAATCGGAAAGTCAGGAAAGGTCAGATTAAAGGGAGGTGGTAACCATGAGGAGAAGGTGGTTACCTGTAAGGAGGGAAGAAGGTATCTTTGGCTCCTTGGAGAGGATTCACGAGGAGCTTGACAGATGGTTTAACGATGTAGTAAGCTCCTTCTTCGGAAGTTGGGATAGACCTTCCTTAAGGATATGGGACATACCCCCGTGGGGTCCGCGCATTGACCTCTATGACCAAGGTAATGAGCTTGTGTTGAAAGCTGAAGTGCCTGGCATCGACCCCAAGGACATAGATGTAAGGCTCCTTGAAGACAGAGTGGTTATACGCGGCGAGATTCGTAAAGATGAAGAAGTGAGGGAGGAGAATTACTACAGAAGTGAAAGAGCTTATGGTAGCTTCGCAAGAACGATTCCCTTGCCTGTGAGCATTAAACCTTCCGAAGCTAAGGCTTCTTACAAGAATGGCGTTCTCACGTTGGTTCTTCCTAAGGCTGAACCTGAGAAGGAAGAGGGAGTTAGGGTGGAAATCAAAGAGGAAGAGTAGTAGAATTATGGGAGGGGTTCCTCTAAAACCCCTCCCATAATTTTTTTGTGAAAGGAGGAATGAAAAGATGAAAAGACTATCCTTTAAGATTTTAATTTTATTTTTATTGCTAGGAACTATCTGGGGTAGCAATGTTTTTGCCCTTTCCGCTCCGCAAACTGCCGGTGCAGATATAGTAGAAATAGTGAAAAAGGCTGGCCCTGCGGTTGTCAATATTGATACGGTAACCATGGTTAGAAGGTCCTTGATACCTTTCCCGTTTTTCGATGACCCTTTATGGAAGCGTTTCTTTGGAGAGGAGTATGAGAGATTTACACGGATCATTCCTATGAGAGGAAAAGGATCGGGATTCATAATCTCAGATGACGGTTACATATTAACTAACAACCATGTTATTCAGGGTGCTGATGAAATAGTAGTAACACTCGCAGATAATAGAAAATTTAATGCTAAGGTTGTTGGCGCTGATCCTACCGTAGATTTGGCCGTTATAAAAATAGATGCTAAAGGTCTTCCTTCACTTCCCCTTGGAGATTCCGATAAGGTAGAGGTAGGAGAATGGGTTGTGGCGATTGGCAATCCTTTTGGGTTATCGCATACCGTAACGGTGGGGGTTATAAGTGCTAAGGGAAGAACTATTGCTGCTGGAGATCGGAGTTTTGAGAACTTCCTTCAAACTGATGCAGCTATAAACCCCGGAAACAGTGGTGGACCGCTTCTTAATTTGAAAGGAGAGGTTATCGGCATAAACACGGCTATAATCCCTTATGCTCAAGGCATAGGTTTTGCTATACCTGTAAATACCGCTAAACAGATATTGAACGACCTAATAAAGTTTGGAAGGGTCAAAAGAGGATGGCTTGGCATATACCTTCAAGCTATGACCCCTTCTCTTGCTAAGGGCTTTGGTCTTAAAGAGGCTAAGGGTGTTATTGTGGCTCGTGTAATCTCGGGTAGCCCTGCGGAAAAGTACGGATTAAAAAGAGGAGACGTGATATTAAAAGTTGATGACAAAGAAGTTAACTCGCCGGCGGAGCTTCAAATAGCTATAAGGAGCCATAAGGCTGGAGAAAAAGTAAAGTTAACCGTGTGGAGAAGAGGCAAAACGATAGAAATATCAGTTGTTCTGGGAGAAATTCCACAGGAGGAAAAGGTTTCCAAGATTTCTGAGGAAACCATTGGGATTAGGGTTTCCGATATTACTCCTGAGCTTAGGCGTAAATACGATATCACCGAAAAACATGGTGTAGTTATTACCTATGTTGACCCCAATAGCCCTGCAGATGTTGCCGATCTTAGAGAAGGCGATGTTATTTTGGAAGTTAACGGAAGGGAAATAAGAGATGTTCAAGATTGGGAAGAAGCTGTTTCAGGGCTTGGCAAAGGGTCTATAGTCTTTCTCGTATCAAGGTCTGGAAATACCTTCTTTGTTTCCATAAGTTTGAAGTAGGAAAAATGGGGGGGTAACCCCCCTCGTTTTATTTAAATAGCTTGCTTAATGAAAACGGAATCTTTCGTTTATTCTTGATCAAAAATTCTTGGTTTTTCTTATCTCTCCACTGGACGAGTGCCCTCTGTAGTCTTCTTTCTTCTCGGGTTTTAGCTACATAAATTTTTTCCTTTCTT
>LGFB01000175.1 GCA_001508835.1 bacterium 42_11 | reverse complement strand
AAAAAGAAGCCCTGGAAAAGGTTCTACCCTTGGCCAAAAAATATGGAGCATCGGTAATAGGGCTAACCATAACGGAAAAGGGAATCCCCGAAACTGTAGAGGAAAGAATTAAGGCCGCTTACAAAATAATTGAATCGGCAGCTTCATATGGAATACCAAAGGAAGAAGTCATTATCGATCCTCTAACAATGCCAGCCGGAGCAAAAGACCCCATGATAACTATAGAGGCTATAAGAAAATTAAGCAAGGAAGGGATTAAAACCATCTTGGGAATATCCAATGTTTCCCACGGCTTGCCATCCCGAGAAATTTTAAACTCGGCATTCTTAGCGATGGCCATATCAGCAGGTCTATCGTTTGCCATAATTAATCCCCTAAAAAGGGAGCTTATGGAAACGCTTCTTGCTTCAGACCTTTTAGTGGGAAAAGACAAAAGAGGAGAAAGATTCATAAGCATAGTAGGACCTCAAAGAGAGGAAAAGGAGGTTAAAGCAGATAGCCTTTCTCTGAAGGAATTAATAATAAGAGGAGAAACGGAAAGAGCAGCAAAAGAAGCTGAAAATCTGATAAACTCTGGAGAGGAGCCTTTCTCGCTCATAGAGAGATATGTGATACCTGGACTCGAGGATGTGGGAGATAAATATGAGAGAAAGGTTTACTTTCTGCCCCAGCTTATAGCTTCGGCGGAAGCAGCAAGCTCGGTGTTTGAGGTAATAAAGAAATTTTCTCCCAAGAGCGAATCCAAAAAGGGCAAGATTATAATGGCCACCGTAGAGGGGGACCTTCATGACCTTGGAAAAAAGATAGTAGGACTCGTTCTTGAGAGCTTCGGATATCATATAATAGACCTTGGCAAAGATGTGCCGGCGGAAGAGGTCTTAAGGGTTTCTAAAGAAGTAAAACCCGATGTCGTCGGGCTAAGCTGTCTTATGACAACAACCCTTGGTAACATGAAGAAGACCGTAAAGCTCCTTAAAGAAAGCTTACCAAAAGTAAAGGTTATGGTTGGCGGTGCAGCTGTAAATGAAGAATTTGCCAAAGCTTGTGGAGCCGATGGATATGGCAAAGACCCATTCCAAGCAGTTGAGCTTGTTAGGAAGTGGGTCAAAAGATGAAAGTAGAAAGAGAGTTCACCATTTATGAAGGGACTCCCTATCATGCAGCCTTCCCCGATGTAGAGAGAGCTCCTAACGGGGATATCTTGGTGGTATTCAGATTAGGAAGCGCTCATGTATGGGGTAGAGACGGAAGGATATATCTTTCAAGAAGTAAAGACGGAGGTAATTCCTGGGAAACAAGGGAAATCATTAACTCGCCCGAAAGATTTGTTAAATATCAAGGAGAATATAGACCACTATCTGACGACAGGGATCCATCCATAAGAGCCCTTTCCAATGGAAAGATAATTTTAAGCTGGTTCCATTGGGGAGACGGAGACAGAGACAACCCCACAAGCTCGGTCTATATATCAACAAGCGGTGACAACGGATATACCTGGGAAGAACCACAAAGGGTATTCTTCAATGCAGCTACCTCCGATAAAATCCTGGAGATGGAAGAAGGTCTTCTTTTTCTCCCCGCTTACGGAAGCTTAAAAGGAGGGTACTCCTCTGCATTTTTAATAATAAGCGAAGACTACGGAGACAGTTGGGCAGAAAGACCTATAGTCATAGTGGACGGGAATAAATATGAGATTAACTTTTATGAACCTACCATAGCCAAGGTCGATGAAAAAGAGCTAATTTCAGTTTTGCGAACCGACTTAGGACTTCTATATATCTCTCGCTCCAAAGATCAAGGAGCAACCTGGAGCGAACCGGAACCGCTTCCCCTTTACGGTCAAGCCCCATATCTCCTTATGCTAAGCAACGGTAAACTCTTGCTAAGCTTCAGAGATACGGAACTCTATTTTAAGGAAAGATGGTTCTGGGAAAAGCTTCTTTACAACCTGGGGTTAAGGGACATAAGGCCCACATCTCCTCTTCCCAAAAGTAAAATATTGCCTGAAGCCACAGCTATCGTGGAAGCATCTCCCCCAGAATACAAATTCGAATGCGATAGAAAGAAGGTAATATATGAGCCAAAGGGGTTTATAACAGACGATGGAGACATACTCTTTGGAGATTCAGGGTATCCATCAATGATAGAACTTGAGGAAAACAAAGTATTAACGGTTTTATACGAAGCACCCTATGGATATGGAGGAAGATATGCTCCTTGGAGCCGTATAGTAGGAGTAACGGTGAGCTTAGAGAAGGAAAAAACTTAAGGGGGGGGTATAGATGTACAAAGGCGTGGTATTTGTCGGTGGTGGCAAAGGAGCCTTAAGCCTCCTTAAACAGTTCAGAAAGCTAAACTTAAACATATCCGGGATAATGGATGTTAGGCCAGACGCTCCAGCGATACTGGAGGCAAAAAAATACGGGATATTCACAACCACAAAATTAGATGAGCTTCTATCCCGTCCGCACGATCTAATAATAGAAGTAACGGGGAAAGATGAAGTGGTGGCAGAGATTGAAAGGAAGAAGCCTCCTCATGCGAGTCTCATTAGGGCGAAGGATGCAAAATTCATATGGGATATAATAGAACGCGAGGAAAATGAAAAAACGCTTTTAATAGAGCAGATAAAGCTTTTAAGAGAAACCAAAGAAAACATAGAGAGGTCCTCCCCGATGGTCGTAAAGCTTTCAGAAACTTTAACCGAGGGAACGGAGTTAGTCAAAGGCACTTCGGATTTTTTAGCAGAAAACATAGAAAGGCTCACTAACGAAGCTGAAAAACTTAACGATATAATCAAATCCATCCAGAAAATAGCGAAACAAACAAAGATGATTGGGCTTAACGCTTCAATCGAAGCAGCAAGAGCAGGCGAGCTTGGGAAAGGATTCGCAGTCGTCGCAGCTGAGGTAAGCAAACTCGCCGACCAAAGTTCGAGCTCCGCGGGAGAAATATCTGACACCTTGAGTCATTTGAAGGAAAGCATCTTATCTCTTAAAGGTCCTGTAGAAGATATAAAAGAGGCTATAGAACGCTGTAACGCGGAGGCCGAAGAACTTAAATCCACAGCCGACGTTTTAAAAGGGGCCATAGAAAAACTCCTCGATGTGGAAGAAAAGCTTTTGAGCTTGACCTCAGATAAAGCATAGTGTAAAATAATTTCTAAGGTCGGGGCGTAGCGCAGACTGGTTAGCGCGCCTG
>LGFB01000174.1 GCA_001508835.1 bacterium 42_11 | reverse complement strand
TTCTAAGAATATTTGCGGTTTCCGACATTTCTATCATAAAGGTGCTCTCTCCCCTTGCGAGGTCATCCATAGCGCCTATACGGGTAAAGATCCTATCTACTATGCCTATCCTAGCCAATTTCGCAGGCACAAAACTTCCCATTTGTGCCATTATAACAATATGGGCTACCTGTCTAAGATAGGTTGACTTACCCGCCAAATTCGGACCAGTCAGAACTATAATCCTGCACTTAGAAGGCTCCAAAAAGGCATCGTTAGGAATAAACCGATCTCTACCCACGAAGTGCTCCACAATAGGATGTCTTCCCTTTTCTATGATAATCAGGTTAGAATCGGTTATCTCGGGTCTGACATACCCATTTTCAAGAGCGACAAAGGCAAGAGAGGCAAGAACATCTATCTCTGCAATAGAACTCGATAGTCTCTTTAGAGAATCTGCCCTTCTTAAAACTTTTTCCCCCAATTTCTGCTTTATCTCAGCGACCTTCTCCAATATCCTATCCTCTGCGCTTAAAATCTTATTTTCATATTCCTTTAGTTCCTTTGTTATAAATCGCTCCGCCTGGGTCAGTGTCTGTTTCCTCTCGTAATCAGGAGGAACCATATTCAAGTTTGCCTTTGTAACCTCTATGTAGTAACCGAAAACTTTATTGTAACCAACCTTAAGGGACTTTATACCCGTTCGATTCCTTTCTCTCTCCTCAAAAGAAGCTATCCATTGTCTCCCTTCCACTAAAAGGTTTTTAAGCTCGTCAAGCTCTTCATCATATCCCGCCCTCACAAAGTCGTTCTCCTCAATAGAATGAGGAGGCAAATCAACCAAAACTTCATCAAGCATTTCGAATATATCTAAACTTTCAAAAAGGGAATCAAGTAGTTCCTTGAACAAGACAGCATCGTTAAGAAGGCTTATCAAATCCGGAATCTTTCTTAAAGAGTCTCTTAACATGGCAAGATCCTTTGCGGTAAAGGTGCCTAATCCAACTCTGCCTAAGATTCTATCTATATCATAGATCCCTCCAAGGGTCTCCCGAATCTTTCGAAGAATATCAAAGTTATTGTAAAACCATTCTACCCTCTCCAGCCTCTGATTTATCTTATCCTTAGAGCGAAGGGGGTTTAAAATCCAAAGCTTTAATAATCTCCTACCCATGGAGGTCCTTGTTTTATCAAGAACACCAAATAGCGTTGCCTCATCATTACCGTGAAGCCCCTTAATAAGCTCAAGATTCTTCTGAGTAGTATAATCTAAAATCATAAAATCCTTGGGTTGGTGAATCTTTATTTGGGTTATGTGCTTTAAATCAACAAGCTGGGTCCTATAAAGATAGGAAAGCAAAGCCCCCGCTGCTGATATGCCAATAAGCTTATCTTTACAACCAAAACTCTCTAAGCTTCTAATACCAAAATGTCGCTTTAAGGTCTCCTCAGCGTTTTTCCACTCAAAATCAGCTTTTGACAAAAAGGTTCTTGGAATTTCCTCTGGAATCTCTTCTACATCTATATTTTCAGGCAAAAGAATTTCGCCAGGAGAGAGCCTTCCTATTTCAGAGATTAAATCTTTTTCGTCAATCTCGGTCAAGCAAAAATCACCATTAATCAAATCAGCATAACTTATACCAAAAGTATTACCAGAAGGAAATATGGAAACAATGTAATTAGCATCCCCCTCTTCGCTCTCTACAGTCCCAGGTGTGATTACACGAACAACCTTCCTTTCTACAAGCTTTTTACCCCTTGTTTCGCCCACTTGTTCACATATAACAACCTTATATCCTTTTTTTACAAGTCTACGAATGTATGTATCGGCAGAATGATAAGGAACACCTGCAAGAGGAACCTTCTTCTCCCTATCCCGCGCTGTAAGTGTAAGCCCTAACTCGCGCGCTGCCACATATGCGTCATCGTAAAACATTTCATAGAAATCTCCCATTCTAAAGAAAACTATTGCATCTTTGTATCTTTCTTTTATCTCCATATATTGCTGCAATGCAGGGGTAAGTTCCTTTTTGTCCATCACTTACCGCTAACACTCCTCAGATAAGATTCCAGAATTAAAGCTGCTGATATCTTATCTATACTATCTTTCTTTCTTCCACCTTTTACTTCACATAAATCAAGAATCCTCTTCGCCTCCACTGATGAAAACCATTCCTTCCATAAATGGACCTTAAAGCCGAGCTCTTCCAATTCCTGCTTAAGCTTTATTACCTCCTTCTCCGAAGCCCCAGGAAGGCCATCAGTCCGAGCGGGAAGACCTAAAACTATTTCGAACTCTCCAAATTCCTCCCTTAAAGCAAAAAGTTCCTTAATCAAGGCCTCTCTACTAACAACCTTAAGAGGAGTTGAAATTTTACCTTCTACATCGCTTATCGCAATGCCTACCCTTTTCTCACCCCAGTCCAGTCCCAGATATCTCATAGATAGGCCTCGATGTTACTTAAAACCTCCTTAAGCTTTTGTGTATCCTTACCCCCGGCTTGGGCATATCCGGGCTTGCCGCCACCTCCACCTTGGATTAAAGAACCTATAGTTCTGACAATCTTTGAGGCATCCCAACCCACCTTAATTAAATCAGGTGTGACCATTGTCACCAAAACAGCCCTGTTTCTTTCCCCGCTACCTAAAATAACCACACAACTTTTAAGCTGCGACTTTATTTCATCCCCGAGAACTCTCAAATCTGACACTTCTAAACCTGGAAGGAAGGAGGAAAAAACAGTTACACCTTTTACCGTCTTAGGAGAAACCCTCTCAAGATATAGCCTGCCTATCTCCAAGTTCTTTTCCCTTAACAGCTTGATTAGCTCTTCCTCTCTATTTTCAAGATGAAAAATCCTCTCACTTTGCTCTTTTTCAAAGGCCTTGGTATATTCAAAAGCTGCTTTACCGCAAACAGCTTCTATTCTGCGGAGATTAGCTCCTAT
This sequence comes from bacterium 42_11, assembly GCA_001508835.1. Lineage (GTDB taxonomy): Bacteria > Synergistota > GBS-1 > GBS-1 > GBS-1 > 42-11. Next base: position 277 of record LGFB01000174.1, on the reverse strand, counting down.
CCCAGTCTCAGAAACAATCCTAAAAAGTCCTATCAGCCCAGTTCTATCGAGATGAGTACCCCCACAAAGCTCCAAGCTATAATCGCCTATCTTTAAGACCCTTACTTTTTCGCCGTATCTTCCTTCAAACAATGCTTTGGCCCCCAATCTCTTCGCTTCATCCAGCTCCATCTTTAAGACTTCTACTTTAAGGTCTTCCCAAATTTTTTCGTTTACCGTCCTCTCTATCTTTTCTATTTCTTCCGGCCTGAGTGGAGAAAAATGCGAAAAGTCAAAT
>LGFB01000173.1 GCA_001508835.1 bacterium 42_11 | reverse complement strand
CTCAAAATCTTTTCGAGTCTCGCTTCCCTCACTATAATCACCTCTCGAGTAGGACTATCACTATCACAGTATAGATTATAAGCAGATACTTTCCATTTTCAAAAAACTTATTTACAAAATAAGCTTTATGTTCCAGTTTCCTAGATTTATTTCTCAGCGTAATTGGGGGATGGTATCAATGGTGGCAAAATTATTTGAGATCGTTTATTATCAAAAAAGCGGGATTTCCGAAGGAGTTTTTTCGGTTTGCTCAGCAAACAAATTTGTTATTGAAACTCTGTTCTATTTTGTATTCATAAAAAAGCCCATTATTATTCTCACGGAGAGTTGTTTCGGATAAATCAACCAGTTTATATTTACTTTCAAAGCAGAAGAACTTCTTTTAAAGGTACCGCCCGTTGTTGCAAAGCTAAAATCTTCCAAGGATGAAACAATGGAAACAGAGGATAAAAGAACACCGTTGAGTACTAAATCCATTTTCCAGTAATTGCTTTGTTCACGGTTATGACAAGGATGAGTATGAGTCCCCAAAGAGCATTTACAAGATGTGAACTGAGCCTTAAAAGATTGAATCCCGTTGCAACAACTTGCAGAACTATTACAGCGACAAAAAGGCCTGAGACTTTTCCGAATCCTCCCGCTGGATTCACACCTCCTAAGACACAGGCAAGAACAGTTAGGAGAAGGTAGGATTCTCCGTAAGCAGCTTGTGCAGCATTAAACCGCGATATCATGACAAGTGCTGCAATTCCAGCGAGGAATCCAGAAAGAAGATATGTTTTGAAAAGAATGGATTTTGGTCTGATTCCAGAAAACTCAGTGGCAATTGGGTTTGATCCTAACATATAAACAGATATCCCGTACATTGTTTTATTTAGAAGCAGTGCAAGAAAGAACATCGAAGCTAGAAGAAGTATAAAAGGCATCGGTATTCCGAGGATCGAACCGTTGCCTATGAAAAGAAATTCCTCTGGGAAACCTGCTATTATGTATCCCTTGGTTATCACCAAGGATATCCCTTTCATGAGAATCATCGTCCCAAGGGTAGCAATTATAGGGGGTATAGCGATGAAGGCAACCAAGAAACCGTTCAAGGCACCAACTACAAGCGATATTCCTATACCTGCTAAAATAGCGAGGGGAACAGTGTACCAGGTCGAAAGTTTCGTTAGGGTCAAAGCGACTATTATTCCTGCTAAATTCGCGTTGGATACTATGGAAAGATCTATTCCTCCTGTGAGCATAGGAACCATCTGCGCGAGTGCTAAAAGTCCAAGAATTGGCATTTGAAAAGCTATGGCCAACAGACTTTCGAGCTTGAGTATCTCTCCTCTTGTTAGGATAGTCATTGTCACTATGAGTGCTACCAGTATACTGTTCAATACTATTGCTTGATAGTTCCTGATATTCACTCATACCAACTCCTTCTTCCTTTTTAGCTTTCTCTGGTAAGCTGTTACACCAGCTGCTACGATGATAATGATACCTATTACAACTTGATGCCAATAAGCCGGGATTTTCATGAGGATCAAACCGTTTTTTATTACACCAATTAAAAGAACTCCCAAAACAGTTCCTACGACGCTACCTGAGCCTCCAAAAACACTTGCACCTCCAAGAATAGTCGCAGCCAGAACATCGAGTTCTCGACCCACTATGGCATTGGGCTGTATTATCTGTCCGAGTTGAGCTTGAACAAACGAAGCGAGTCCCGCTAAAGCTCCCATATAACAATAGACGAACATTTGAACTTTAAGAATGCTGAAACCAGCCCTTCTGGCTGCCTCTATGTTTCCTCCTACCGCGTACACTTTTCTTCCTATTGGAAGGTATTTCAAAATAAACCACGTGATAATAGCAACAAAAATCCAAAATCCTGTGAATATAGAAAGACCATATTCTATGCCTCTTTCGTTGATTAAGGTTATTAACTTCAACCGAGCGAAGCTTCTAAAAGAGGGGGGAAATTTATAAATCCACTTTCCACCTGTTATGGATATCAGAAAGCCATAAAATATGTTGAGAGTAGAAATGGTTATTATAACGGGATGAACTCTAGTATAATTGATCAGAAGGGCGTTTATGGTGCCAAGAGCTATTCCTATGAGAATAGGTATCAGAAGTGCCACGAGTATGTTGTCTATGAAGTACTTACTTATTATTACTCCCATTACGTACTGAGCAACCGTAGCAACTGCAGTGAATGAAACATCTATGCCTCCCGATATCAGCACGACTAGTTCTCCAAGTGCTAGTATACCCAAAAAAGAATTATTCCTCAGAAGATCAAAGATATTTTCCAGTGTTAAAAACTTTGGATTTACCAGTGTTAGTGCCACGGATAGAATTACTAGGACTGCCAGTAAATATATTTCAGACCGCTTGAAAAGTTGTTTGAACAACGAGCTGTTCATCCCTTTCCCACCTCATTCTTTGATCTTTCTATTCAATTCCTCTTCTGTTATTTCATTCGGAGAAAATTCCTCTTGTATTCTACCGTTCTTCATGAGTAAAATGCGATCACAGTTGTTAATGACCTCGGCTGGTTCATCCGATATAAGAATTATGCTCACTCCTCTTTCCGAAAGATCTTTTATCAACTTGTATATGCTTCCTTTAGCGGCAACATCTATTCCAATTGTAGGACCATCAAGTATCAGTATCTTAGGTGCGGTTAGAATCCACTTTGCCAGAACAACTTTCTGCTGATTACCACCAGACAGGGTTTTCACAGGAACTTCTATTCCTGCTGTTTTTATACCGAATGCTTTTATGGCACTTTCAGCAAGCTTTCTTTTTCTTCTACCATCTATCAGATTGAATTTCCCAAGAAGTTTCTTCAAGTTGGTTATAACTATATTATTGGCAACAGAATGATCCAACACCAGACCTTGTAAAAGCCTGTTTTCTGGTACATAACCAATTCCCAAGCGAATTGCTTCTTGATTCGACCTTATGTTCACACGTTGTCCATACACATATATCTCACCAGAATCCGGCGGATTCATCCCAAAGAGGGAAAGAGCAAGTTCTGTTCTTCCAGAACCCCGAGGTCCGATTATTCCAAGAATTTCCTTTTCATGAAGAGAAAAACTTATATTCTCGAATTGTCCTTTTTTTGTCAGATTTTTAATTTCAAGAATTTTTTTTGCCTCCTTAAAATTGCGTGTTGAACGACTATATGATATTTCTTTGCCTGTCATCAAATACACTAGCTTT
>LGFB01000172.1 GCA_001508835.1 bacterium 42_11 | reverse complement strand
GAATGGGAGAGTGATTGTGAAGTGTCGAGAATTGATGGTAGAAAGCCTGAAGAGCTTAGACCTATTACTATAGAGAGGGGATGTCTTATCTACCCTGAGGGTTCGGTTAGAATTAAAATGGGAAATACTGATGTTATATGTACGGCAAGTTTAGAAGATAAGGTTCCTCCCTTTTTAAGGGGTACTGGGCAAGGTTGGATAACTGCTGAGTATGCAATGTTACCGAGGTCCACCCAGGTTAGGACTCCAAGAGATTCAATGGTGAAGGGTAGACCTTCTGGTAGAACATTTGAGATTCAGAGGATGATAGGAAGGGCGCTGAGAGCATCTGTTGCTTTAGACAAGTTGGGAGAGAGAACCATCTGGATAGACTGTGATGTTTTGCAGGCGGATGGAGGTACCCGTACAGCCTCTATAAATGGGGGATTTGTTGCTCTCACGGAGGCTTTATACAAGCTTTATAAGAATGGGGTTATAGAAGAATTCCCTGTTAGAAGCTTTGTTGCTGCTGTTAGTGTCGGTATAGTCGAGGGCGACCTTTTATTGGACCTTTGCTTTGAAGAAGATTTCAAAGCGGAGGTTGACCTTAACGTTGTTATGAATGATAGAGGAGATTATATTGAAATTCAAGGTACTGCAGAACATAACACGTTTTCTCGTTCTAAGTTAGATGAGTTATTGGATTTGGCGTGGAATGGTATAAAAAGAATTATCGAGATTCAGAAAAATGTTTTGGGTGAAATAGCCGAAAAAATAGGAAATTAGATAGATAAGTGTTGGATGGGACTGTTGTCCCTTGATATTGGGGAATGGTCGCTTTACCATGTTCGATGGGAGAACCTTGAGATGTGAAGAAAGGCGGAAGTAACTGGGTAGCCGCAAGGGTAAAAGCCCTTGAGGAAAGTCCGAGCTCCACAGAGCGGGACGCTGGGTAACACCCAGTGGGGGCGACCCCAAGGAAAGTGCCACAGAAAACAAACCGCCCTGCTAATAAGCGGGGTAAGGGTGAAAAGGTGGGGTAAGAGCCCACCAGCTATCAGGGCGACCTGATAGGCTTGGCAAACCCCGTCCGGAGCAAGGCCAAATAGGAGGGATATAGGGTTGCTCGCCCTTCCCTCGGGTAGGCCGCTTGAGGAACGGAGCGATCCGTTCCCTAGAGAGATGGCTACTAGAACAGAACTCGGCTTACGGGTTGCTTCCGCCTTTTATTTTTTTTACCCACATGTGGATAACTTTGTGGGTAAAAGTGGGGGAATGTGGTGAAAACTTTTGTAGGTTCGTATTTTTTTAATGTGGATAGTAAAGGAAGGCTTTTTATTCCTGCAAGTATGAGAGGAACCTTAGGTGGGGAAGGAGTCCTTACGCGAGGACTTGAAAGATGTTTGTTCTTATTCCCAATAGAGGAATGGGAGAAGATAGTTAGTAGCTTTAATTCCCTTTCTTTTGCGAAGAAAGAAGTTAGAGCTTTTTTAAGACTTCTTTTGGCAGGGGCTTCTTTAGTGTCTGTGGATGGTCAAGGGAGGATTCAAATACCGTCCTTTCTTAGGGAATATGCAAAGCTTGAAAAAGAAGTTGCTGTTATTGGTGTAGGTAACAGGATAGAAATTTGGGCCAAGGATAGATGGACAGTTTATGAGAAAGATATGCTCCTTAAGTTTGAAGAAGTAGCGGAGGAGATTTTTACTTAAATGCATATACCTGTAATGCTTAAGGAAGTTTTAGAGGTTTTAGCTCCAAAACCTGGTGGAATTTATATTGATGCTACTGTTGGACTTGGTGGTCACGCAAAAGCTATAGCAGATAGGATATCCCCTCGAGGATTGTTGATAGGCATAGATAGGGATGAAAAAGCGCTTAGAATTGCGGCTGATATTTTAAAGGATTACAATGTAAAACTTTTGCAAGGAAACTTTAGAAATATAGATGAGCTTGTCAATCGTGATTTTGTTGGAAAAGTTGACGGAGTGTTGTTCGATCTGGGCGTATCTTCTCTTCAACTCGAAGATAGTGAAAGGGGTTTTAGCTTTCTTAAAAATGGTCCCTTGGACATGCGAATGGGGAGTGATGCTTCTTTAAGAGCCGTGGACATCGTTAATAGATTATCAATAGAAGAACTTGTTAAGATTTTTAAGGAATATGGAGAGGAGAGAAACGCATATATAATAGCCAAAGCAATAGTAGATAGAAGGGTTAAAAAACCCATAGAAACCACCTCTGAGCTTGTAGAAATTATAAGAAATACTTTGCCCAAGCCTGTTCAGAGAAAGATGGGAAAGCATCCGGCAAGAAAGGTTTTTCAGGCGTTAAGGATAGCTGTCAATGAGGAACTTGACTGTTTGGAAAGGGGATTGAATAAGGCTTTTAAGTTTTTAAAAGTTGGAGGGATTCTCTGTGTGATATCTTATCATTCCTTAGAAGATAGAATAGTGAAAGAGTTTGTTAAGAAGTTGAGGGAGAGTGGTGAAGGAGAGCCTCTGTTTAAAAAAGTTTTACGTCCTGCCAAAGAGGAGGTTATTCATAACCCTCGCTCAAGAAGTGCGAAACTTAGAGCTGTGAGGAGGGTAAAATGAAATGGGTTTTTTAGGTAGAATTATACTATTTTTGATTCTAAACGGGGTTATTGTTCTTTTGTTCCAAGTTGTAAGCCTTAAAGCAGGCTATGAGGTTGATGCGTTGCAGAAAAGAGTAGAAGCTCTTGCTAAGAAACGACAAGAGCTTCTATTAACTATAGGGGAATTGACTTCGTTTAAGAAGGTAAAAGAATATATTGAGAATAATAATTTCAGATTTATTGACGGAAATAAGGTTGTTTATTTAGAAATTGTTGATAAACCTCTTGTAAAGGCTGAATCCTTTGACTTCAGACGATGAACGGAGATAAAAAGATAGTAAGAAGAGGAAGTATTGTCTTGTTATTCTTTTTTCTGCTTCTTGGAATTGTTGGGAGTCATGTGTTTACACTTCAAGTTCTTGAAGCAGAGAAGCTGAGATTGTATGCTTGGAAAGAACACAACACAGTTGTTTCTTTTTCTTCGAGAAGAGGAGAGATTTACGATAGAAAAGGTAAGATACTAGCTTTAAGTGTTCCTAGCTTTTCTCTATTTTTTTATCCTTCTTCTGCTTGTGTTATTAACAGAGAGGGAATTAGTGAAATAGCAAAACTCCTTTCTGTATCAGTTCAGGAACTTGAAAATAGAATAGGCGATGGGAAGCGGTTCGTCTGGATTCAGAGACATCTTTCTAAGGAAGTAGCGGA